>NZ_JADYXI010000026.1:0-45964 GCF_015864375.1 Pseudoalteromonas sp. SWYJZ19 | reverse complement strand
AGAACGAGTGAAACGTTATATTCTTCCAGAAAAAAGAAAACGGCCCAAAAGTAGGACCGTTCGAATTTCAAAAACTCGGTACACCATTAAGTCAAAGCATGCTTAACTGAATGGTGTTAGCAACATGTGCGGGTTTTTTTAAAGAGTTAAAGAGCTAATTACTTAGCAGCTTTTTTCTCTTTTTCTGCAGCGATTACTGTATCAGCAACGTTTTGCGGACATGCAGCGTAGTGTGAGAACTCCATAGAGAACTGACCACGACCAGATGTCATTGTACGTAGTGTACCGATGTAACCGAACATTTCTGATAACGGTACGTCAGCTTTAATACGGCTGCCTGTTAAACCAGCTTCTTGGTCTTTCATCATACCACGACGACGGTTAAGGTCACCGATTACGTCACCAACGTGATCTTCTGGAGTGAACACGTCAACATTCATGATTGGCTCAAGAAGTTGTGCGCCCGCTTTAGGGATCGATTGACGGAAAGCGCCTTTAGCAGCGATTTCGAACGCGATTGCAGATGAATCCACGGCATGGAAACCACCGTCGAAAAGTTCAATTTCAACGTCAAGTACAGGGAAGCCAGCTAGAACACCAGTACCCATCATTGACTTGAAGCCTTTCTCAACTGCAGGCCAGAATTCTTTAGGTACGTTACCACCAACAACTGATGATTTAAACGTGAAACCTGAAGCAACTTCGCCTGGCTTGATGCGGTAGTCGATTTTACCGAACTGACCAGAACCACCAGATTGTTTCTTATGCGTGTAGCTATCTTCAATTTCTTTAGTGATAGTTTCACGGTAAGCAACTTGTGGTTGACCAACAATAAGGTCTACGCCGTAAGTACGCTTAAGAATATCTACTTTGATATCTAAGTGAAGCTCACCCATACCTTTAAGGATAGTCTCGCCTGAATCTTCATCAGTCTCAACTTGGAAAGATGGATCTTCTGCAACCATTTTACCGATAGCAACACCCATTTTCTCATTACCGCCTTTATCTTTAGGCTGTACAGCAATCGAGATTACTGGAGTTGGGAATACCATTGGCTCAAGTGTTACTGGGTGCTTAGGATCACATAATGTGTGACCAGTTTGCACGTTTTTCATGCCTACGATAGCAATGATGTCACCAGCTTGTGCGCTAGTTAATTCGTTACGATCATCTGCTTGCATCTCAACCATACGGCCAACACGCTCAGTTTTACCAGTAAACGAGTTAAGGATAGTGTCACCCTTGTTTAGTTTACCTGAGTAAATACGTACGAATGTTAATGCACCAAAACGGTCATCCATTATTTTGAATGCTAACGCTTTGAAAGGCTCGTCAGTAGATACTACTGCGAACTCGCCATTTTCGTTACCTTCTTCATCCATAAGAGGTTGAGGATCAACTTCTGTAGGACATGGTAAGTAATCAACAACAGCGTCAAGAATAAGCTGCATACCTTTGTTCTTAAACGCAGAACCACAGTATGTTGGGAAGAAAGCAAGGTCACGAGTACCTTTACGGATACAACGTTTGATGTCTTCTAAAGAAGGTGCTTCACCTTCCATGTAAGCTTCAAGTAGTGCATCGTCTTGCTCAAGGGCAGTTTCAACAAGCATTTCATAATACTCGTCAGTTTTATCTACCATGTCTGCAGGAACGTCTGTGATTTCGTAGTTTTCAGGAAGACCAGTGTCATCCCAAACGTATGCTTTTTTAGTTAAAACATCTACAACACCAACAAACTCATCTTCAATACCAATTGGTAAAGTCATGATTAGTGGAGTTGCGCCAAGTACTTTACGTACTTGCTCAGTTACACGGTAAAAATCAGCACCCATACGGTCTAATTTATTTACGAAGATAATACGTGCAACTTCTGAATCATTAGCATAACGCCAGTTAGTTTCTGATTGTGGTTCAACACCACCAGAACCACAGAACACACCGATGCCGCCATCTAGTACTTTAAGTGAACGGTAAACTTCAACTGTGAAGTCAACGTGTCCAGGAGTATCGATAACGTTAAAGCGGTGATCTTTCCAGAAACAGCTTACAGCCGCAGACTGAATAGTAATACCGCGCTCAGCTTCTTGTTCCATGAAGTCAGTAGTAGATTCACCATCATGAACCTCACCAGTTTTATGGATTTGACCAGTAAGCTTTAGGATACGCTCAGTAGTCGTGGTCTTACCCGCATCAACGTGCGCGAAAATACCAATGTTTCTGTACTTCGATAAATCTGCCATTAATTTTGCTCTTAATAAAGTCGATAAATTATTCCGCAGGAGTATAACATCACTTAAAGCGAACATCACCATACAAGCCGCTTAAAATGCAATCAATTCAACATATTTTTTTTATCGTCAGTATCTATTAAATATCAAACATAACAAAAAAAACGTAAGGCATTGAAATAGATGGAATTTAACATTTAAGCCTTAGGTACAAAAAGTTACTTCGCTATTTTATAGCAACGTTCAGGGCGGCCAATACTGCCATAACTTTGATCCGCTGTTAACTTACTGATTCAAGCAAATACTCCGAGTAACGGCGTGCTGTAGAGCGACTAACACCGACCAAGTCACCCATTTGCTGAGCGGTAAATGCGGTGGTTGCGTGCTTTATAAAAGCATAGTGTATTTTGCAAAGTAAAATGTGTGCCGAGCAATAAGACAAATAGCAAAGCTATTTTTAGAGATAATTAAATACCTTTATGCTTTCATTGTATTTATAACCTATGCATATAAATAATAAGCTAAATTGAGCTGAACTTATTCATTATCATAATTATAGATATAAATATGTGGATGGATTCAATTAACATCTCATTGTCAAAAAAGCCTAAATTTGGTACATTATTCCTTCAATAGTATTTATAAAAACAACTATAAGACCCTACAATGAAATGGAACTTCCTTCGACTCAGCTCTTGGCTAATTGCACTTACCTTATTAATTTCCTCTCATAGTATTTTTGCGCAGCAATATAAAATAGATAAACCAGCTAATTGGGTTAATACACATATTATTGAGCAACCCAAGCATTCCGACATAACCAAGGTACGTGACGGCACACTTTATTTGTTACTCGATAACCAATCCTATATACCGAGCAGACAAAAACAGCAACGCTATACGCGTTTGGTTATGAAAGCTTTAAATCAAAGTGGTGTTGATTATATAAGCCAGCTTAATCTTGATTTTGATCCAAGTTATGAGTCGCTAACACTAAACAGCTTAACGATTATTAGAAATAATGAGCGTATTGATAAGCTTGGCAGCGCGAGAATGACGGTTATACAAGGTGAATCTGAGTTAGCTGATCGTATTTATAATGGTAGCTTATCACTCAACATTATTATTGATGATATGCGCAGTGGCGACATACTTGATTACAGCTACACAGTGGCAGGTAGCAACCCTATATATGCTAATAAATTTAGTACAAGACGCACGCTAAACTGGTCGGTACCCGTAGTGCAACAAAATATGCGTGTACTTTGGGGTAAACAAACGCCTTTACATATTAATACAATAAACGGCACAGCAGATATTCAAGAAACGCTTAACAAATATGGCAAAGATTATTCTATAACTCTTTTTGAAGAACCCTTACTCGAGCAAAATTCTCAAACCCCAACGTGGTACGACCCATATACACAAGTTTACTTTTCTGAGTTTGACGATTGGGGTCAGGTAGTTAACTGGGCATATCCACTTTATCAATCAGCCATAGAAACCCCAAACAGCATTTTGGATGTAGCTGAAGAAATAAAAGCAAAACACACAAAAACATCAGACAAAATTGCAGCAGCACTGCGCTTTAGCCAAGACGAAGTTCGATATTTAGGGCTTGAAATGGGCACTAACTCGCATCAACCAACGTCAGCTTCAGAAACGCTTTCGCTACGATATGGCGATTGCAAAGATAAAACAGTACTGCTTATCTCGTTATTAAAAGCGATGGATATAGAGGCCTTCCCTGCGCTAGTTGATACAGAGGAAACCAAACGTTTAAAAGAACTTCCACCTTCTGCAAGTGTATTTAATCACGTAATTGTTACGCTTAAACAAAACGGAAAACGCTACTGGCTCGATCCTACGGTTAGCTACCAACGAGGTACTCTCGAATATTTAGCACAGCCTGATTATGGCTATGCCCTAATTATTGATAAAGGTGAAACCACTTTAACTTCAATGGCGCAAAAACCTGTACATACAAATGTATCTGTAGAAGATAACTTTTTTATTGCTGAAAAAGTATCTGAGCCATCACGTTTTGAAACCCAGTACACTTATGCTGAATTTGAAGCTATTAACCGAAGAAGCAATATAGCCAGCAGTGGTCTAAATAGCGTTGCTAAATCTTACTTCGAGTATTACCAAGGCTTTTTAAAGGGTCTATCAATCAATGAAGCAATGACTATTAGTGAACAAGAACAAAAGGGTAAACTAATAACCAAAGAATCGTATTTAATTAGTGAATTTTGGGAAAAAACAGACGAAGGCTACGAAGCTAGTTTTTACGCGAATGAAATACAAAATAGCGTTTACGAACCAAAGCAGGTAAATCGCACCGACCCACTCTACTTTGGCTACCCCAATATAATTAACACCACAATAAAACTACATTTTGCAGAAAAAGGTTGGGGATTTGATAGCGATCAACAAGAAATTGATAACGACTACTTCAATCTAAAAACAACTACTGAATTTAATGATAACGTTTTAACACTGAGTTATGACTATTACGCAAAACAAGATCATATTAAAGCCGCTCAAATAGATGATTATTTAGCACAGCGTAAAAAGTTAATATCAGCAACCCATTACCCTATTCTAAAATACGCGGAAACGACCGAAACACCTCAAACAACAGCTGATGTGCTAGATAGCTTTGGTTATAGCTGGCTTAAGTATGTGTTGGCTGGCTATATTTTAGTACTCATATTCTTTTTCGCCGATTGGCGATTAGAGTCAGCAAAAAAAGTGAAATTTGAAGATAGTCCATTTTATGCAGTATCTGTAAGTAAGTTTATTATTTACAGTATTTTAAGTTTAGGCATATTTGTTAACTACTGGAGTTATCGTAACTTTAAAGCCATTAAAGAGCGCGATAACTCAAGTATTATGCCTATTGCTCGAGGTATATTTGCATTTTTATGGTATTACCCTTTGTATCTCGCACTTGCAGAGCACAGCCAACAACAGTTAAACAAAAATAGAGTAATGCCTAACTGGACTGCCTTAACACTCTGGCTAATGGTACTCGCCAGCGCCTTTGCTTATCGTATGGACGAATACGCAACCATAGTGATTTGTATAATGCCATTTTTATGGTTGCCTCTAGTTAGTTACATTGAACAAACCGATACAAGTAAAGAAGCCCTACATTACAACTCGTACTGGCGAATTAGACAGTATTTAATCTCGCTTGCGTTTGCACCTCTATTATTTTTAGGCGTACTTCAAGAAGTAAATATTTTACCCAATGCCGCAATTATAAAAGGCGATAGTTTATGGTCTTACCAAGTACACTTTTTAAAACGTAATCGCCTAACACCTGAAAACGAAGAAATACTTTATTTTTATAGCGATGCAGTATTTGATTACCGAGAAGACGGTAACGGAATAACCGAGAACTATATTTTTAGTTACTACAAAAACGATGACGGCAGGCTTGAATCGGATCTTAGTCACTTTAAAGACATAGAAAAAATAGAAACCACCTATGGTAAAACCAAACTTGATAACACAAGCATTAAAGTAATAAAAACTGACGGTAGTGATTTCTTGCTCATTGTAGGGCGTCTAAACAAGCAGGATAAAGTACTAGTGGAGCAGATTAATTTACGTATAACAGTAAATAAAGTGCGTTAGTGGCTTAAAATATCCAATTAAGTACGAATATTTTTAGCTACTAATTAAAGGCTGTTGATCTTTGGGGGCTAAGACTTTACAAGAGACTATTTGATTTTATATCAAAGCAGTCGCTGTCTTGGAAGGCGATAAAATCATTCCTAGCTTGAATTTATTTTAACTTTGAAAGGTCAATACTTTTATAATAAAAATTCATATCAAATTATTTAATAAGTATTAAAAATCTATTCTTAATTGCTTAACCAAGATAAGCATTTTTATGAAATGGCAGTGCTAACTAGCCGATTTATATATGAATAAAAAACAAGCACCACAATAATAAGAATTATTTGCATTTAGGTGTTGACAGACAGTTAGATCTAACTGATAATCAATATCAACAAGACGGATTGCATACCACTTGTTAAGGAATGAATTGATTTGTTTCTCGACCCTGAAACAACGTGTGGCGCACGTAAACAGCTATGGTTACTTGTTATGAACCGCAACGCCCCTTGATGTTGATGATGAGTAACCGCCCTACTATTTTACTTGCTACATTGCTCATATCGGTGACGGTAGATATGAAACTAAAAAAGCCCTTACGGGCTTTTTTTATGTCTGTAATTTAGTAAAACTAAATCACTTTAATTAAATAACCTGAACTCAGGTTAAATATTAACGACGGTTTTTACGAGCTCGCGCTCGGCGTTGAAGCTTTTCTTCTTCTTTAGCTTGTTTTTTAGCTTCTGCAGCGGCACGCAAACCAGCAACCATTACTTCTTCTTCCTCACGCATTTGCGGAGTTTCCATAGTAATACGGCCAATAATACCGTCGCGTAATTCGTTGATTAGTATTTCAGACATTTTGTACGTGTCTATTTGGTTGCCACCACGAATACAACCACGTTTTTTACCCGCCATCTCAACAAACTCCCAATCACTTTCAGGAAGTTCGGCAATCTTATAACGCGCTTTTAAAAGCTCTGGGTATGCACGTAATAAATATTCAGCGGTATAGCTAGCTACTTCTTCATACTCAAGCGCCGTATCACGAATGGCACCGGTAGCGCCTAAGCGATAACCAGAGTTTTCATTTTCTACTTTTGGCCAAAGCATACCTGGCGTATCGTAAAGCATAATACCGTCTTCAAGCTTAATGCGTTGCTGCGCTTTAGTTACCGCAGGTTCATTACCTGTTTTTGCAACTATACGCCCAGCTAGTACATTAATTAACGTAGATTTACCCACGTTAGGAATACCCATTATCATGGCTTTAATTTGCTTATCGGCACCCACTTTATGCGGCACTAACTTTTTACAAAGTTCGTTAATACGATGCACTTCAGCCGCTTTATCATGTCCAAAAGAAATAGCTTTAACGCCATTTTCTTGCTCAAAATAATCTTTCCAGATTTGAGTCATTTTAGGATCAGCTAAATCAGCTTTGTTCATAATTTTGATGACCGGCTTACCTTCACGCAAGGTTGCCACCATCGGGTTTTCACTACTGTAGGGAATGCGCGCATCAAGCACTTCAATGATCACATCCATTTGTGGCATTATTTCTTTAATTTCATTGCGGGCTTTATTCATATGCCCAGGGAACCACTGGATAGCCATTTTTAACTCCTAACGTATAATTAACCGCTATTTTAACTGGCAATTCATTTAATTGCGCTATACTGACGCAAATTTTTTCAGATTAGTTGTTATGGCTCTTAAATCCACCATTATGAAAGTGCAGTTATCGCTTAGCGATATGGACCGCCACGTTTATCAAGATTTTAATTTAACCTTGGCTCAACACCCATCAGAAACCGATCAGCGGTTGATGATTCGCTTACTCGCTTTTGCGCTAAATAGCTGTGATGGTTTAGAATTTACTAAAGGGCTAAGTGCTGATGATGAACCTGAACTTTGGCATGTAAGCTATAGTGAAGAGATAGAGCTGTGGGTTGAGCTTGGCTTACCAGATGAAAAACGCCTCAAAAAAGCCTGTAATAAATCTAAAAAAGTGGTGCTATATACTTACGGTGAAAACAATCAAGCAATTTGGTGGCAAAAACACCAACCTAAATTGTATGAATTTAAAAATCTAAGTATTTTTAGCCTTGATTATGCAGCAACACAAGCACTTGCTGCTTTGGTTGATCGTGGAATTAAGCTCGCCATTACCATTCAAGATGGTGAAGTATGGGTAAATACAGATACAACCAATATTGAAATAAAACCACAGCAATTAATGTAACTAAGATAGATTATACCAATTGCATTAAATTAGTTATCTATTATAGCGACAAGGAAATAAGTCGATAACAAGGCGAAAATTATGACATATAGTTGTTCTATATAAATAATTTTTAACGCAGGTAGCGGATTATTTAATACGCTAGAATGATCATGTTTTTAATAAAATTGGTATTAGGGAGCATATGAAAGTTAAACACGTTATTGTTTTACATGGCTTGTATATGTCTGGCTTTGTTATGCGCCCACTTTGTTCACGACTTGAAGAATCGGGGATGACGGTATTAAACATTACCTATAATACGCTCGACCCTCACCGCGACACCATATTTGCACAAATTGATGAGTGTATTTCTAACGAACCGGCAGCGCTTGTATGCCACTCAATGGGAGGGCTTATTGCACGTGCTTACCTAGAGGCAAACTCCCCTGCTAGCCAGAATGTTACGAAGGTAATTACACTGGGTACTCCACATAAAGGCAGCCATATAGCGCAAAAAATGAAGCAAAAAGGGTTTGAATCATTTTTAAAAAATAGTGTTGAATTTTTACTCACTAAAAATGGTAATTGGCCTTTTAAAGCTAAGCTTTACAGTATTGCGGGCGATTTACCTATTGGGCTTATGCCCTTAATAGTCAAAGGTAGCCAGTCAGATGGCACTGTACTACTCGATGAAACCAAACTTAAAGGTATGGCCGAACATAAAGTGTTTCATTTAAGCCATACCAGTATGATTTACTCGCGCCAAGTACTCGATTACATTTTAAAGTGCTTAAACGAGAAAGATTAATCCTCAGCATTGGCTGCTATTTTATAACTAATTAAAAATACCACTGCCAATATAAGCGGAATCGGCGCCGCAATGTAGCCAAAAAAATCTGAGTTCGCAAAGCTTGCACCCGCTAAGTGCGCTACTAACCCAAGTACAAATGCGATGACTGCAATTCCTACCACTATTAACTCTGCTTTATTTTGTTTTGCTGTTTTTGCATGCATGTTATCTCTCCTAATTATTTCGACAACATTATTATGCGCCGTTAGGGTGGATGATTTTTGACCTGCATCAATAAAAAAATAGCTAAGTTATTACCTTGAATAAAGTTTGTTTTAGATCATGATTTATATACTTTTGAGGTTTATTTACTTTTGAGGGGTAGTATTTTTATTAATCAGACCCACTTCTATTAATAGTCTAAAGTGAATATAGGTATCAAAAACAGCTAATAGGTTAAAACTATTAACTAGATATATTTAAACGATTTCACTAAACAATAAAAATCCGCGATACTTATTACAAGTTCACAAACAAACGGTTATTCAGGAGCAAGTTATGTCACATGTAAACGCAATTGGTCTAAACAGTGCAAAAAGCGAAGACATCATAAAGTCACTCAATACATTATTGAGTAGCTACCAGATTCAATACATGAACGCGCGTGGTTTTCACTGGAATATTAAAGGCCGTAACTTTTTTGAACTACACGTTAAGTTTGAAGAGATTTATAACTTACTACTTCTTAAAGTAGATGAAGTTGCAGAACGTATTTTAACGTTAGATGGCGCACCACTACATGCATTTTCTGATTACCTTGAAGTAAGTAAAATTAAAGAAGCTAAAGGTATTAGTGATGGTGTTACAGCCGTAGAGAACCTACTTGCTGGTTACAGTACATTAATTCACATGCAGCGTGATATTTTAACTCAAGCTGGTGATGCAGACGATGAAGGTACAGCCTCACTAATGAGCGATTACATTTCAGAGCAAGAGAAACTGGTTTGGATGCTAAAGGCTTACTTAGACTAAGCTAGCAAAAAAAAAGCCCTCAATGAAGAAGGCCACAAATAGGGATAAATCGTTAAATAACTTAGCGATTCGGTTACTATATTAACCACCTCCCCATACTAAACAACGCCCCTGTTACCAGTGGCGTTGTTTTTGGTTTAAGTGGGTACAATGCTTATATACCACCATAAGTAGCACATTAGTTTCATATCATTGAATAAATGTAATATATATTCAATTTTAGTCTTTTTCAGCCTAGTAGCTTCGTGAGTAAGAATCTTATCAGGATTTTCGCCACATATTTTTATCTAATAAAAGTCTATTTACTCTGAATAGATGAAGCCATAATAAATACTAATTTATGGCTTATTTTCTTCTGAATTTATAGTAAAAATTAATTTTGGCTACACTATTAGATATTCTGTTATGGCCTAAATAAAGTAATTTAATTAAAAGGTAGGGTCGTAGCATGCGGTTATTTAGATGGGTAATTTTTGGTGCACTCAATTAAATAGTCTAACTTACTAAAGTAATCACTTTTGAATGACAGCTTGTATAAATAGGGGCGAGTTGATCGCCCCTATCAAAATAATCAAAAGCAGGGGGGATTTGACGTTAAGCACCTTTCCTTACTTAAGATGCACAACGTAAATCTAGCTAATTATTTTAGTGAGCTATGCTCACTAAAATTAAAAGTTAATACTAAAATTAGCAAAAAAACGTCGACCGACAGCATCATAAATAGCTTCATTACCACCACTAGCAGAAATATATGCTGGAGGTAACTTATCAGTTACATTGCGAAGGCCAAAATCTACACGTGCATTATCAAGTACGTTATAACTTGCTGAGATGTCATGCGTTATAATAGAACCGACGTAACCAGGCTGTAAATCCTCTTCAATATCACCGTCTGGTGATAAATCAAAGCGCGCTGAGCGGTCTGTATAACGAGTAGTCCAGTTAAGTGTAAGGTCGTTGTACTTGTATACAGCAGAAAAGCGAGCCTGCCACTCTGGGTCTCCAACTTCCCCGTCTTCAACATTTACTGTATCAGGAAGATTTTGGAATTCAAAAACATCAAGCTCAAGCAGGTGATTTACAAATAAGTTAAACTTCAAATCACCTTCTAATGAATAATCAGTAAGGCTCATATCATAATCAAAATCAGCTTCAATACCTCTTGTTGTTATTGATGCTGCATTTAAATATCCAGAACGAACTAGTGCAATATCATTAGTACCTGAATCACGATCAACTTGCGAACAGAACGCAGCATCTGGCCCACCTGCAGCATCAACACAGTTATCAATCACGCTTTGCGCTGCGATAAAAGAAATTGCGTCTTCAATTTCAATATCATAGTAATCAACTGTTAATGAAAAGTTTTCAAAAAAGCTTGGTGTCCAAACAATTCCTGCTGTTAATGACGTTGACGTTTCAGATTCTAAATTAGGGTTACCACCACTAATAAGATCTACACTTACGTTATCGTTAGCTTGAAAACCTGAATCTATATTTAGTGCTGCGCAGTTAGCTACACGATTTGGATTATCGTTAATGCGATCAGCATCACAAGGGTCTGCTATATTAGCAAAGCCTGGTGATTGTGGATCAAATGCTTCAGTAATATTCGGTGCACGAACAGCTTGGCCATAGGTACCACGTATACGAACATCATCAATAGGGCGATACAATAAACCAACTTTCCACGCATCAGCGTTACCTGCATGAGAATAATCAGCTGTTCTGTAAGCTGCATCAAGAGTTAACTCTTTTGCAAATGCTACATCAGTTAATAGAGGTAAGTTGATTTCAATAAATGCTTCGGTTACATCAAACTCACCGTATGCATCAGGTGTAGCCGCGTTTGATAAGAATCCAGCTTTTGTAAACTCATCAGTAATGCTTTCTGAAGTTTCTTCTCTGTATTCAAAACCGGTAGCCAAACCAATTGCGCCGCCCTGAAGCTCAAAAAACTCACCTGTATCAAACGTTATACTGCCGCCAATAAATTCTTGGGTAATTGTATCTGTACGAGTAACATCTGCTGATACATAATCTTTAGCAGCTGCTGAGGCTTGATCAAAGCCAAATGCATTGTATGGAGTACAAGCGCCACCATTTACACTAGCAGGATCACTATAACCTTCACCTTGTAAGCTAGGTACCTGACTTCGACATGCAGCTTCACCTGTAGCAGGATCAATCACGGCATCAAGTGCAGCAACCAAATTATCTGGAATTAAATCATTAAGCGTTTTTCGGCGATTATCTGTTTGGCCGTAAACATAATAAAAATCATAATCAACGTCCGTCTCACTTAAAGTGAAGTTCCCTTTAAGCCCAGTTACAACACGAAATAACTCACGTTTATTATCTGCGCTCCGGTTTCCTAGCTCACCAAAAAATTTAGACATTTCAACGCTAGTAGTACCTTCACTAAGCAGCTGCTGGCGAAGGTTGCTATCTAAATATGGATTATCTTCAACATCAATGAAAATACCACCGAATTCAAAAGATGGCTGAAATTGCTGCTCAACTTCAGTGCGCACAAATTTAAAGTCACTATAAAATGTATGATTATCTGTAAGGTTATAATTTAATGTAGAACCAAGTGTTAACTTTTCAAGCTCTGGTAATACATTTTCATAATCTTGTGTATTAGCACAAAATTCACAACCATCAGGGAAATTACCAAAAGCAAAGCTACCGCTTGCTTCCCGTGCTGGCATTAACTCAGCTCTACCACCATTATTAAAAGTATAGATACTTCCACTATCGCCAAATGGATTAATTACACCATTTTCACTTATTCTTTCAGAAAGCACATTAGGCACTGTTAAACGATCTGGAATACCATCATTTTCACCAGTATTTAATGGGTTATCTACTGTGCCATAAGCATTTGTTTGCCGTAAATCATTGGCTAAAACCTGGCGTACTCTGTCTTGGCCTGCGAAGAATGTTATATTACCTTTACCACCAGCAATATCTGTCCCAGCTACAACACTAAAGCTATGGTTTTCAGTACCTACACCCTCTGTTGAATTACCAACTGATGCATTAAATTGTAAACCATCAAAATTATCTTTCAAAATAACATTAATAACACCCGATACAGCATCAGAGCCATAAATAGCAGATGCACCACCTGTGATAATTTCAATTCTTTCTATCAGTGCTGAAGGTATCGTATTTAAATCGACTTGTGATGAACCTGGTGCACCCGCTACATGGCGCTTACCATTTACTAGAACAAGTGTTCTTGCGGCCCCTAAACGTCTTAAATCAGCAGAGCTAACGCCTGCTGCCGCATTACTGTCATTATTGCCAACTAATGTATCTGTTGCGCCTATCGACGGTAACTCAGCCAAGATACTGCCCAAATCAGGGGTGCCGCCTTTTGCGATATCTTCGGCTGTAATTGTTACAATAGGTGCTGGTTGAGAAAGCTTCGCTTTGCTGATACGAGAACCTGTAACTTGTACACGTTCTATTTTAGTAATTTCGTCATCTTCTGCAGCAACACCTTGAAATGAAAAGCTTGCAAGTATCGCGCTGCTTAGCGCAACTGTTAACGACGATTTTTTAAATAATCGCGCGCTACCTTTGTTAGTTAATGTCATATAATTCCCCTGAATTGTTATTTTTGTAACTAAATAGTTACTTCGCGGATTACAGTAAGGGGATTTATTTAAACCCTCTACGGGCATTATTTATTAGGCGTAATCTTTGGTATGAATAGCTAGTTTGATGGGATGAATTAGTACGTCACAATTATTTTATAAATATATTGTACTTTTCATAACAGTTTTTCCGCTAAGCACGGTCTTTATTATTATATACAGCAAGAGATATAAAATAATGGTCGCTTCTTTTCATGCATTAACTTTTGTTAGTAACACTAAGTTTGCAACATTTTTAACAAAGCGCGTGCAAGAGCACCGACACTTTGAATCTCAATCTTTTATTCAGGCAAACAGGTTAGATCAGATAGATACAGATCAATACAACGTACTGTTTTACGAACTAACTAATCTGGCTGACCCTATGCAAATAGTGCATTTAACGGAGCTCGCTAAAAAGCTTAAGTTAGTCATTATTGCCCAGTCGGGTCATTTTGCGAGTTTTGCTTTTGAAGTTGGCGCTGTTGATTTTTTAATAGTAGATTCAACTGCACCACGTATTGATAAATGCTTTGATAAACTGATTCACCTTTGCCCGATTGCAAGCGCGGCCGAGCGTAAATATCAACAAAGCACACAAACCGAAAAACCATCATCACATATCGTAGTTAAAGATGTAGGTAAGGTAAGGCTAATTGATATAAAAGATATTATTTGGATTAATGGTGCTGGCAATTATGTAGAGCTACATTTTACACAAGGTAGTACACCGGTATTACACCGCGAAACCATGAAAAATATTGAACAGCAGCTAGAGCCAGAAGGGTTTATTCGTATTCATCGCTCAACGCTGGTAAGAAAACAAGCTATCTGCGAACTGATGCCTACTGACAGTGGCGATTATAAAGTCAGACTTAAAAACGATATGTGCTTAAACCTTTCAAGGCGCTATAAAGGGTGTTTAGAGAGTATTATAAGCCCTCTTCAGTAGCGGTTTATAATACTCATATTAATTACCAGTTCTGTTTTATATAACTATCACTTGGATGCACTAATAAATAGCTTTCAGTATCTTTATAAAAATTAACTTCTACATCGCTATTTTTCCATACTTTTTCAAACATGTTTTTAGCTATGATATTAATGTTTATATAGTCAACTCGTTGATAGCCACGTTCTTTTACACCCGCAAAATAGGCCTCTAACGAATCAAGACTATCTAAAGTTAACAGTTCAAACTCTTTTAAGTTAACAATCACAAACTTAATTGTATTTTCAGGGTGAGTGCTCAATTCTTGAATAACACCATTAGTTAATGATGTTATACCTTCATTGTTAAAGCTCCCCTTCAATTTTAAATACATATGAGGGGGCTGTGAACAAATCTGAAATTCGCCATGTGCTCCAAACATAAATTACCTTATATATATCAACTTCTATATATAGAGTAATACAATTTTCCGATTTTGCAGTTAATTTAACAGCGCAATAAAAAAGGCCATTTCGAGGGCTTTTTCTTCTAAGCTTTTAAAACGACCTGATGCACCGCCATGACCTGCATCCATATCGGTTTTAAATACTAAAATATTACTGTCTGTTTTAAGTTCACGCATTTTTGCAACCCACTTCATAGGCTCCCAATACTGCACTTGTGAGTCATGAAGACCAGTAGTAACGAGTATGTTCGGGTAGTTTTGTGCGCTAATATTGTCATAAGGCGAGTAAGCTTCTATCACATCATAAAATTGAGGCTCATTTGGATTACCCCATTCATCGTATTCATTTGTTGTGAGTGGAATACTTTCATCAAGCATTGTGGTTAATACGTCTAAAAATGGTACATGACAGCCAACACCGCAATATAACTCTGGTGCCTGGTTTACAACCGCCCCCATTAATAGGCCACCGGCACTGCCGCCTGAGGCAAACACCTTATTGCTATCACAATAACCTTGATCAACAAGCGCTTTTGTCACATCAATAAAGTCACTAAAGCTATTTTGTTTATGCTCTTTTTTACCTTGCTCATACCATTCGCGGCCTAGCATTTCAGAGCCCCGAACATGCGCAATAACATAAACAAAGCCACGATCGAGTAAGCTCAGTGACGAACTAGAAAAGCTAGGATCAATCGTATAACCATAGGCGCCATAGCCGTATTGAAATAACGGATTTGTGCCATCTTTTTTAAAGCTGTCTTTTCGATAAACAACAGATACAGGTACTTTAACTCCGTCGCGAGCAGTTACCATTAATCGCTCTGACTGATAGTCATCGGCATTAAAACTACCGAGTACTTTTTGCTGTTTAAGCAGTGTTTTTTCGCCAGTTGCTAAATCAACATCATATAAAGAGCCTGGTGTTGTTAAACTTGAGTAATAAATACGCGCAGTCCGTGTGTCTGGCTCTGGGTTCATTGCTATTGCAGCATAATAACAAGGATCGGCAAACTCAAGTGCCATACGATTCCCTTGCCTATTAACAACTACGAATCGAGCTTGCCCTTGCTCGCGTTCACTCAATACTAAAAAGTCATTAAATAACTCTACACCTTCAAGCAGTACATTTTCTCTGTGAGCTGTATGCTCAAACCATTGTGTTTTATCAGCAATCGTTTCGTTTGTTGCTGTCATTAATCTAAAGTTTTTAGCTTGCCAGTTAGTCACAATATAAAATGTGTCACCTAGCTTATCTACGTCAAACTCGTGGCCATCTTCACGCGGCATTAATGCTTTAAATTCGTCAGTGGGCTTATTAGCATCAAGCACCCATGTGTCGTTGCTTTCTGTCGATGCTAAATCAATAATAATTAAGCTTTCGTCGCGGCTTTTACCAAGCCCCATAAAAAAGCTGCTGTCTTGCTCTTCGTAAACCATTACATCTTGGCTTTGCTCGCTACCAAGCTCATGCCTAAATACTTGGTATCCTAATAACGTTTTTAAATCTTTTTTTACATAAAAAACTGTTTTGTTATCGTTCGCCCAAACAACTTGTCCTTCTGTATTTTCAAGTACGTCGGGTAGCATTTCATCTGCCGCTAAGCTTTTAAAGCGAACATTATAAATACGACGGCCTTCAGTATCTTCAGAGTAAGCCATAAGCTGCTCGCATGGGCTTAGTGCGACTTCTCCTAGCTCAAAAAACTCAAATCCCTCAGCTAATATATTCACATCGAGTAAAAGCTCTTTATTATCAGCCTTTATGCTCGTGCTTCTATAATGGCGAGAGTACTCATCATCACCACGAACTTCTGAGTGATACCAGTATTTCCCGTCTTTAACGGGTACCGAGTTATCGTCTTTTACAATGCGTGCTTTTAACTCTTCAAAAAGTGTATTTTGGAGTGGCTTCATTGCAGCTAACTGTTCATCGCAATATGCATTTTCAGCATGTAAATGTGCAAGTACTTGCTCATCCTGACGATCGTCATCACGCATCCAATAGTAATTATCAGTGCGTATTTTATTATGAGTACTTAATGTATGGGCTTGCTGTTTAGCAATCGGGAAATTAGGTAATAAACTTAAAGAGTAGTCAGGACGAGACACAACAAAACCAATTAAAAAAATAATGTGATTTGCAGTTTATCATAAAAATAAAAAAGCCCATCCAATAGTTGGATGGGCTAAAACGGTAAACGCTTCATTACTAAAACAGCTATACCTTTGGGAAGATAATTCACTTAAGCCTTATATTTGCTGCCAAGCCATAGCCCAACTTTGTCCAACACCGGGCTCGAACATAAACTTTTTATCGTCACTCGCGCGGCAAAACTCATTAAATGGCCAAGGCTTACATTGATAAACATGCCCTGTTTTTGGCTGCAATACCTTTGTACCCGCATTATAGTTTTCACAATTTTCAGGGTACACGTAATCATAAGTATCAAGGTTATTAACAACACGCTCATCGCATTTTGCAATACAATGAAAATCGACATACGCTTTACATATCCCACTGCTTTGCAAAGCAAAAATTTCATTGTTTCTATAGGCAACAATTAAACCTTGTTCGGTCATTTTACCTGCGCTAACAAGGGGTACATGCACGTTAATATGATCGGCAACTAAACGTGGCCATGCGTGAGGTTCACCTTGTTCAAGCGAGGTGATTTTGTAATCAAATGATAAACTAACTAGCTCTCCTTGCATGTCATAAAAGGTTACACTCACCACATCGCCAATAAACAATTGGGTATGATGATTTAAGCAACCTATTGTTGACCACTTTCCACAGGCCAACGACGTATGCATAAACACGGCAACACCTTAAGAGTTACAAAATCTTATCCATACACTATGGATACACAAAAAATACACTGAGGGCAAGTGATACATAACAACACGTTATGCAGTAGTCCCGCTACCATAGCTTTATAAAAAGCCTTAGACCGGAAACTTTGCGCCCTAATCTTTCGATTAGTTTGCCAGCAATGCGGCGATTATAATTCGGCCCCGCATAACAATCAAACAAAAGAATGTAACCAAAAACAAAAACCAACCCTTTAGGTTGGTTTAATGTATTTTTAACTAAATAAATAAGTTAAAGGTTCTTTTGCCCACGTAAATATCAGCAACACCAATAAAGATATAAATATTAGCCACGCAGGCCAAGACGCTTTTGTTACTTTAGCCTCAGAGTCATCCGCTTTTAACTCTTTTGAGCCTGTGATCATCGCCTTAACTAGTGGCTTACCTTTTATTCTATAAACAATAATAGCTAATACATGTAAACCAATAGCATAAAGTAAAATGTCAAAATTCAGCTCATGTAGCCAATTTGCAAAATCAATCGTATTGCTAGACACATATTGAGCAAGCGGGCCGTCAGTTAAAATGCCATCACTACTCATTAACCCGGTAATAAGCTGCGTAATTATAATTATAAAAAATACCATTACCATACAACTGCCAGGTGCTGAATGACCTAGCGAGTCGCTTGGTGTCTTTAGTGCCTTTAAAATAGCACGAGGAGAATGTAGTAACGCACTTAACCTTGCGGTTTTACTACCAATAACCCCCCATATTAAACGTGTTACGATAAGCGCTAAAGTAAAAAAGCCAGCAACAAAATGAAGCTCAATCATGCCCTCTTCAATACTAAAATAAAGCACCGCAATACTTACAACCAAAAACCAATGAAAGCATCTAATAAACCCATCCCACACTTTTAACGTCGTCATTGCGCCTATCCTTAAAAAAACAGTATTATCTAATTCGTTAACTACTTTAACATCATAATATTAAGGTATCCTTATGAGCCATTCTACAAGCCGTGCGAGTAAATATCATGCAACCAGTTAAAAAAGCTATTTTAAAAGGCTTTTTAGATATGCTACCTCTGTGTTTAGCCGTTGTTCCTTGGGGTATTTTATGTGGTTCTTTAGCGATTCAAAATGGCTTTAGTGCACTAGAAACCCAAGCAATGTCGTTATTAGTCTTTGCAGGCTCTGCACAGCTTGTTGCAATTGAACTTATAGCGGGCAACACACCATTGCTCACAATTTTATTCACAACATTTATTATTAGCTCTCGGCACTTTTTATACGGTTTAGCTGTGCGTCATAAGGTAATTGACCAACCTATGCGTTGGCGCTTACCAGTAAGTTTTGTATTAACTGATGAGCTATTTGCATTTTCTCACCATAGAAAAGCATACAGAACAAAAACACGTTTAATATACGCATTGAGCGCTGGTTTTAGCTTTTATATTGCATGGAATATTTGGACGTTAATTGGCATTGTAGCAGGCACAATGCTGCCCGACTTAACTAATTTAGGGCTCGACTTTGCCATTGCTGCCACGTTTATAGCTTTGGTTATTCCGGGAATTAAAAACCTAGCCTCACTCGTTACGGTAATTGTAGCAGGCATTAGCGCAACGCTTTTAAAAAGCACAGGATTTGAGTTATGGCTTGTTTGCTCAGCGCTGCTGGCAATGGCCGCAGGTTACAGCACAGCAAGACTAACCACTAAAAAGGAAGTAACGCCATGATGACGACTATTTTACTCATGGCGTGCATTACATTTTTTACGCGTTATTTGTTTTTACACCGTGCTTTACCGTTTAAAGTAGGCCCTAAAATGCAGCAATTTTTAAGCTTTAGCGCACCTGCAGTGCTTACAGCAATTTGGGTGCCTATCGTGTTTTTGAATGAAGATGGCATTAACTTAAACTGGCAAAATCCTTATTTAAGCGCAGCAATAGTCGCCATTATTGTTGCCTACAAAACACATAATATTTATTACACTACGCTTGCCGGTATGGGGCTATTTCTAATTTTAAATTAGTGCGATCTTTATACTTTATGAAATATTGTACTCAGGTTAAAATGCGGCTAACAACAATAAAAAGACGCCAATATGCACAAATTCCATCAATTAAGCGCAACAAGCTTGCAGGGTCAACCTATCAACTTTAATGATTTTAAAGGGAAGGTTGTGCTTATTGTTAATACCGCAAGTAAATGTGGATTTACCTACCAATACGAGTCGCTTCAAGCTTTGCATAATAAGTATGCCAGCCAAGGTTTAGTTATTCTGGGATTTCCGTGCAATCAATTTGGTCAACAAGAACCCGGCGACGCAACACAAATAGAGCAAGGGTGCTTAATTAATTTTGGTGTGAGCTTTTTAATGGCGGCCAAAGTAGATGTAAACGGTGAGCATGCACATCCTGTATTTCGTCACTTGAAATCGGCTTTACCTGGTTTTTTAACACGTAAAATAAAGTGGAATTTTACTAAATTTTTAATTGCCGCAGATGGTACACCAATTAAACGTTATGCACCTTTTACTAAACCCGAAAAGCTAGAACTTACAATTCAAAAAGCATTAGCACAGGCTAAAAGTACGCTTTGAAAAGTAATAAAGAGGCGCAAGGCCTCTTTATTGCCAATACTATTGAAACTTAAACATACGCATAACTGCACATTTAAACTCCCAATATTAATTGGTATTTTATTTATACTAGTGAAATTTAATCGGTGTAATCGCTTAAATCGTCTTCGCCTAGATTTTTACGCAAGCGTTTTTGCTCAAGGTAGTCTTCCAACTTCTTTTTAACCTTTTGCTTGTTCTTATCGTGTTGATTACGTCCGAGCATTTCGTACTCGTCTTCAACAAAATCGTCATCTAGCGCATCGTAACTAAATGTCTTACCCACAACCCACTCCATAAAGTGTTTGAGACCAACCAAGGATTTTATTATCGCAATAGCCGGTAAAATTAAAAATGTTTAATGCCAAAGTGCACTGCAAATTAACATCAAAATAAAGCCACGCGACTACTGTAAATAGTCTTCATGTCAGTAATGTGAATAAATAGCGCTAAATTTGAATTGAGGAAAGTGAGAGTTTTTTATCGTATCGATAAATAAAATTTATTAATTTTTATTAGTTAGCCAATTTGACTAAAAAATAGTTATTTATTAATTATTTTGACTTGCTAAAAAATAAAGAAAAACACTTAATCAATTGTTTTTTATGGAAAAATAAAACTGGCATCAAACTTGTTATTAATTAATCGTCATCAACAAAAAGTAGAGAACAAACATGAAAAAATTACTATTAGTTAGCGCATTAATTTGTACGCCAGCCGCTATGGCTCATAACGACAACGATTCTGCAATTTCATTTAGTAACGATGAATGTAACGTCGAATTTAAAAACGATGTACGTATTAAACCAAACGAATTAGAAATTTTTACTGCCAATAATAAAACTATGCAATTTAATGCCCATGGTGACTTAACCGTAAATGGCGAGCTTGTAGCGCTTAATAGCTCACAACGCGAAGCACTGAATAAGTACTCTGACAGCTTACGCACTCAATTACCTGAAGTAGCTAACATAGCGCTTGAGGGTGTTAAAATTGCCGGTGTGGCATTAGAAGAAGTAGGCAGTGCATTTAATATTGACGGTCTTGATAATATGTCTGAGCTTATGGACGACATTAAAATTGAGGTAGAAAACACATTTTACCAGCAAGGTACATTTGTAATGGGCCAACAAAGTTTTAATCAATTTGGCGAAAACTTTGAACAACAATTTGAGCAGCAGATAGAAACAGCGGTTGAATCAGCAGTAATGCAATCAATGGGCAGTATTTTAGTGGCTTTAGGTTCTGAGTTACTTGGTTCAGGCGGCGATATGGATGCCTTTGAACAGCGCATGGAAAATATGGGTGCACAAATAGAAGAAAAAGTAGGGCTACATGCAAGCGCACTTGAAGAGAGAGCTAACTCTTTATGTGAAAACTTTGCTGATATTGCAAAACAAGAAGAGCAATTAGTAATGCAAGTGCCAGAGCTTAAAGGTTACCAGTTATTTAGCTTTAAACAGAATTAGTACAGCAAACGTTATTTAACATCCCTTTGGCAGCACTTAAGTTTACTTAAATGCTGCTTTTTTGTGTTTCCCAAACTTATACCAACCTGCATAAATCTTTGATCAATTTAACGAATTAAATTGCACTATAACTTCGTTAAAAATTTTTTATTTAGAACAACTAGATACAAAAACTTTTGCCTAGTTCTAGCGTAATTTTCTTAACGTTAAATAGACCCCATATATAAGCAGATTGGTATTACTTTTTAGCTAATAAAGTGAGCTTGCCCAATGTAACTATTGCTTGCTCTATCTGCTCGCTCCACGGCACACCATAACTTAACCTTACGCAGCTTTTATACTTATTAGAGGCTGAAAAAATAAGCCCAGGGGTAATACTAATACCAACCTCAAGAGCAAGTAAAAATAATTTTTGGCTATCGTATTCGCCTCCCAAATCTAGCCACATTACACAGCCTCCTTTTGGATCGCTTATACGTGTATTTTTTGGCATAGCTTGTTGTAAACACCATCGCATACGCTCTTTGTTATCGCGCAGGCGCTGCCTGAGTACCTTTAAGTTACGGTCGTACTCGCCGCTGGCAATAAATTCTGATAACGCCCATTGGTTTATTAACGAAGCGGAGCAACTTAGTGCTCGTTTATATCGCCGCGCTTGTGTTGCAAATTTACCGGCAACGACCCAACCCACACGATAGCTAGGCGCTGCGGTTTTAGAAAAAGATGAGCAACTGATCACTAATCCTTTTTTAGAGTACGCTAAAGCAGGTGTGCCTCGTTTTGCCGTAAAATATAAATCGCCGTATACGTCATCTTCAATAAGCACTACGTCGTGGCTTTCGAGTAACTCCACCAGCTGCTGCCTGTTTGTATCTGGCATAAAGCTGCCTACAGGGTTGCTAATTGCTGTCGAGAATAAACACGCTTTTATGTCATGCTCATTCAAAGCGCGCTCCAAATCACTTAACCAAATGCCATTATCTGGGCACAGTGGTATTTCGAGCGCTTTAAGCCCTAAGCTTTCTATTAGCTCTATAATCCCGTGATAACAAGGTGTCTCAATAGCCACTACATCGCCTGGCTTTGTTACACACTTAAGCGCAATAGCCATGGCCTCTTGCGCACCATTGGTGATCACAAGCTCGTCCATATCAATGCCAATACCAAAATCTAAATAGCGATGCACTAATTGCTTTTTCAGCGGTACAAACCCATCTGTTGGGCCATAGTTTATGGCTTTACTGCCCGCAATTGTCATTACGCGGCGCATGTTTCTGGCGAGTGCTTTATCGGTAGGTGCTGCGGCAATTGGGTTAGCTATACCAAAAGGGACTACGTTCGCTTGATGAATCGCGCTGTACACCTGCTC
Organism: Pseudoalteromonas sp. SWYJZ19; assembly: GCF_015864375.1. Taxonomy (NCBI): domain Bacteria; kingdom Pseudomonadati; phylum Pseudomonadota; class Gammaproteobacteria; order Alteromonadales; family Pseudoalteromonadaceae; genus Pseudoalteromonas; species Pseudoalteromonas sp. SWYJZ19. Next base: position 22,730 of record NZ_JADYXI010000026.1, on the reverse strand, counting down.
TATTAAGGCTTGTTTATTTACCACAACAGGTTCGCGACTTAATTTAACTCGCTTAGGTAAATTATGCGCCATGCTAACGACTTTTAAAAAATATCCTGATTTTTCACGCGCCTCTACCAACCCTTGATCTTCAAGTGACTGGTAAGCCTGTTTTACAGTGGGGATACTTATGCTTAAGTTATCTGCCATTTTACGCAGTGATGGAAGTTTTTCGCCGGGGAGTAAAACTTGTTGAGCGCTCATATCTCTAATCAACTGAATAACTTGCTGATATAAAAACTCATGCCCTTGGCTATTTTTTTGTCTTATCATCACACACCAAATCTGTATAGGTTACATTTTTACTTTTCTGTATATGGTAAGTATACAGATAGGTCTTAAAATAGCCATTCAACCGGGCTTTGGAGACTAACCATGAAAAGTGCAGCGCTATACATTACAACCGTTTTAATTTGGGGCTCAACTTGGTTAGCCATAGAGTTTCAGTTAGGTGATATTGCGGTAGAGTTATCGTTATTTTATCGCTTTGCTATTGCAGCGCTTTTAATGTGGTTATATGTAGCGTACAAAAAACCCGACATGCGATTTAAGTTACTGGATCATGGCTTTTTTGTTTTATTAGCCATTTGTAATTTTGGATTAAATTATTTAATGCTTTACTGGGCACAAAATCACCTTACCTCAGCCATGACCTCTATTGCCTTTTCAATGCTGCTGGTTATGAACATAGTCAATACTCGGTTATTTTTTGGTAAGCCAATCTCAAAACGAATTTATACAGGTGCTGTACTCGCTGTATTAGGTATTACGTGTCTGTTTTGGCCACAGTTACAGCAGTTCGACTTGAGTAATGGTGCATTGGTCGGGTTACTACTTGCCCTTGGTGGCACCTTTGTGGCTTCATTAGGAAATATGGTAAGCGTTCGTAATTCTCGTAAACAAATTGGTGTATTGCAAGGCAATGCATGGGGCATGTTATACAGCGCTATAGGCTTGGCTTTATATGTATTAATGAACGATGTGCAATTTAGTTTAAACGCTCCACCAAGTTACTGGCTATCACTACTTTATCTATCAATATTTGGCACTGTAATCGCTTTTGGTTGCTACTTTGCTCTACTTAGAAATATAGGCCCTGAAAAAGCCAGCTACGTTATTGTTTTATTCCCACTAGTGGCAGTAACACTGAGTAGCTTTTTTGAAGGCTTTGAATGGCACGCAAATACCTTTGCAGGATTTAGCCTAGTGCTATTAGGTAACGCCATTGTGCTTACCCCAACAAAACGAATTAACGCCTTTTTAGCTAATAGAGCAATGGCTAAAAGTGGCTCCGTCCCCAGTTAGACGCGTTATTAACGCAACTAACGTAAAAGCGCCTACCCTACTGTAGGCGCTTTTTTATTGGCATATGAAAAAGTAAAGCCTGCCCATGTACACTAATAACGGCAGGAGTTTTACCTACCAGTTCACCATCTGCTTCAATCAATAACCCTTCAGTTTTTATGGAAGCTGTATTTAAGCGACTGTAGTTAAGGTTTTTTATATGCTGATGGCGCTTAAAAAACAACTTCATAAAGCTTATTACGTTATAAAAAAGCCCACCCGATCGCATTTGATAACACTCAAGCAGCCCATCAGTTAAATCTGCTTTTGGCGCTATTTCTAGACCACCACCAAAGTACTTATGATTAGCAAATACGGTAATTAAATTTTTATACTGCCTAACATCGTTATTAAACGTACCTTGTAACTGCTGAGCTTGATAATAAAATAGCTCCTTAATGCTCGTCCAACTGTAATCAAAAGATGAAAAACTAGCTTTAGCATTAATCGCTTTAACTACATGAGCATCAAACCCTACCCCTGCAATATTAATAAAATAGCGACTATTAATTTTTCCTACATCAATTGCTGTCGGTGTATTAAATAATGCCTTTCGCCAATCATCTTCTTTGCAACTAAACCCTCTCGAGAAATCATTACCTGTACCGCAAGGCAATAATGCTAACGTACAGCTACTCCCTATTAACGCATTAACCGCCAAGCTCAATGTACCGTCTCCGCCAAGTACAACTACTTTGGTAAATTTACTCAGTAGCAACCTTATTTGAGCGCAGTCATTGTTAAAGTTTCCTGTTGTAGTAAACATACAATAAGAAAAACTGCGTTTTTTACAGATGCTTTTAAGCCACATTAGTGATTTTTCATTCTGTTTTTTTGTACTTGGTTTAATAATTATTAGTAGTGACAAGCTTTTGTTTCCAACAATGTATTTGAGAACGAATAAAAAAGAGTTTAATTGAGTTTTTTTAATCTGAATAACTAGTCAAAAAAGGTTGTGTAAAATGCATATAAATAAATAAAAACACACACAAATACCAGTATTGGTGAGAGTAACGCCGATTTTATTTTAACTATTTATGCAAAAACCATAATAAAAAACACTGAACCGCACGTTAATAAAATAAATAAGGATTAGTTTAACTAATCCGTCAGGCTCAATTTTTATCGTTGTCTTTTTAATCAAACAACGTGCAAAATGCACGCGATTTCAACATATACAACCCGGAGCAAAATAATGAAACCAATTAACACATTAAATCAAACAGCAGCAGCTCAAGTAGCAGTTAAACCAACTAACCGTAAAGCAAGAATGTTAGCTAGACTTAACACTATTGGTAAAAGACTAGCACTTAGCGGCGCAGCTCAATATAAATAATCACCCAACCATGATTATTTTTCGGTGCAGCGAACACTCAACCACTAAATGAAGTCACTTATTTAGCTCCCCCTTGTTTGCTGCAACCTATTTATTTTATTAAAAATTGCCTTAATTTCCCCTTATTTACAAAAAAAACCTCATTTACGTACGTTTTTTAGGCAAACAGTCATTTTGCTATTTACACAGCGGTATCACCTAAGTATTATTCTGCGTCACGGAGAGATGGCAGAGTGGTCGAATGCACCGGTCTTGAAAACCGGCATGGGTTTATAGCCCATCTAGGGTTCAAATCCCTATCTCTCCACCATATTTTAATTGGTGGTTTTTTTTACTTCCATCAATACAAACGGTTATGCGTTGGAGAGGTGTCCGAGTGGCCGAAGGAGCTCCCCTGCTAAGGGAGTATAGAGTTTGTAGCTCTATCGAGGGTTCGAATCCCTCCCTCTCCACCATACTTAATTTAAACCACTTAGTTGTGGTTTNCATACTTAATTTAAACCACTTAGTTGTGGTTTTTTTGTGCCTAAATTTTAACACCAGTACAAAATAGGGAGGGTGAGAACCCTCGACTGGGTTCGACAAAATGTCTGGAACATTTTGGGCCGCTGCAAGCGTCGCGCAGCGATTGATTACATGGATGTAAGTAAGTCTATCCCTCCCTCTCCACCATACTTAATTTAAACCACTTAATTGTGGTTTTTTTGTACCTAAATTTTAACACCGGTACTAAATTGGGAGGGTGAGAACCCTCGACAGGGTTCGACAAAATGTCTGGAACATTTTGGGCCGCTGCAAGCGTCGCGCAGCGATTGATTACATGCAAGCAAGCAAGCAAGTCTATCCCTCCCTCTGGACCATACTTAATTTAAACCACTTAATTGTGGTTTTTTTGTGCCTAAAATTTATAAAAACTAAACAAATTGTGCCTAGTAATAACTTAGGGCATTATTAACACAACTTTAGCCACTTTTAGGTTTAGCTATGATCCGGTTCATATTGCTATCAGTTTGCGCGGCAGCACCATTTTTTACCTTGGCACAAAGTACAACAGTGTATAAGTGTGTAATTAAGGGCGTTCCTACCTTTAGCCAAACGCCTTGCGCTAAAGATGCACAAGTTATTACTCTTAAAGATATAAACGTAATTGAAGCATACAAAAGCTCTACGTCCGGTAAAGGTATTACCGACACCTCTGTGGATGACTACTTAGAAGTTCAACAAATAGAACGAGAAATAAAGCGTCTTGAGCTATCTATTGCACAAAGCCAAAAAGAATACGCAGCTAAAAAACAGCAGATAGATTACATGACTCAAGATAAAGCCAATCGTTTAGGCGCTTCGTCTATTGCTGATGCTATCGCAACTAAAACAAATTCGTTAAAGCAAGCTTACGACGCATCAATTAATCAAACGCAGCAAAAAATAGAGTCATTAAAACAAAGAAAGCAGCAGCTTAGCCAAAACCCTTAAGCGCTCGTTTTACTATCGAAATAAACTGCGCAACGTCTTCTTGAGTATTATAAATATGTGGCGATACTCGTATCCCAAATTTACGGGCATCTACACTGACTTTCGCTTTATTAAGCTCTGTAAGTACATGGTCTTGCTCCTTGTTAAAAAACAAAATAACAGTCCCGCTGCATTTATCACTACTCATAGGTGATGCAACATATTTGCCTAGTTGCTCATGAATAAGCGTAAGCATAGCTAAATTATGATTCCTTACCTTGTGAACAGTTAGCTCTGCAAAGTAAGCAATGCTATTTGCGGCAATAATATAAGGCGCTACAGAGGGAGTGCCCCCCCAAAATTTGAGCGCACTGGCGTTATATTCAAAGTGGTTTATATTGAACTCAAATGGATTTTGATGCGAAAACCACCCCACATCTTTAGGCTCACAATACTCTATTTGATTTTTGTTAACCCATAAATAAGCTGCACCTGGGCCACCACATAACCATTTAACGCTCGAGCCAATCATAAAGTCCGCATCGAGTATGCTTAAATCAAGCGGTATAACACCCGCTGACTGAGCAACATCAACTATTGATAAACTATTGGTTAATTTACTTATAGCTACAATATCGTATACAGGCGCCTGTACACCTGTATTTGAATACACATGACTTATAAAAACTAAATCGATGTCGGCGGTTATATAACGCTGCCAAACACTAATATCAGTTAGGTTTTCGTGCTCTGGTATAAACATAATTTGTGCGCACTCTGGTAATGCTTTTTGCATTGCAAAACCCATGCTCGGAAAATCACTTTGTGCCATTAGCACTTTACAATTTTTTTGCTGTAACCGTGGGTGCGACATAAGCAACTTTGTTAAGCCACTTGATAAATTAACCTGAGGACAAAACTGCGAACTAGGCGCATTAAATAACTTACCAAGCGCGGTAGTAAATTGCTCAACTGCGGGCAGCCATTGTTGCCAAGGTTCTTTATTTGAGCTCTCCCACGGTAAAAAGTAGTGCTGAGCTAAATATTGCTGCGTATTTTTAAGAGGACGCCCTACCGAGTGGTTTAGTAAATAACAGCCATCAGCCATACAAAAATCATTTTTAAGCATGCTATTTAACCCATTTTTTAAGTGTATTTAGATCGTCAAAACGTGTTTTTATATCGTCGCGTTTGGCACTGGCTCGCCTATCTCTTAATTTTTCGAGCGAATCAAGTAACACATGAAGCGGCGGACCACTTGCTGTTACCTTGCTCATATGCTGCTGTTGCATATTTTTTGAGGGCTGAGCAATAAACTTTTCAACCAGTTGATTATGATGACCGACTGCGGTGTCGCCATGTAATTTACACACTTGAATAAATAACGTTGCATGGTTTTTAAACCAATCTGTATTTTTATATTGCTTGGCTTGTAAAAAGTCATCCATAAAGCTTTGCATACGCATGGCTTCTCGTAGGATTTGTTGATCCTCTGGCATCATATATAAAAACTTATCCACCAGCATTTGCGAGTAACTAGGCTCGTTTGCACTACACAGTCCTAACAGCATATCAATCACGTTAATACCTGCAAAGTCACCAGCATTTGCACCTCTGTAAACCTCTTTACCTACACGGTACGGTTTATAATAAGGGCGAACACAGTTAAAAAAGCGATCTGTATCGAGCTCAGAATAAAGTGCATTGTTTGACTCAATTACATCTATAAGTGCCTGTTTAGCTACTTCTAATAACTCACCACATAAAGGATGCGAAATCCCCAGTGGTAATATTTTTAATAATGCATCACTTGCCCGTTTGTAGGCCAAAATGCCTTGAGTGTTATAATCAAGAAACAGCTTTTCATCAGGTAAATTAGTAAATCGTTTATAAATACCGTTAAGTGCTTTGTTATGAGTAGTTAAGTGGGCGGTAGCAAAGCGAGGGGTTACGCCAATCGATGCGCCAATATGCATAGCAAGCGCTGAAGCATCTATTAGTGGGGAGCTGGTTTCTCTGCTTGGTTCGGTAATTTCATGGCGCCTACACGCTGCCATAAATAATCCTACGTTACCGAGTAAGTCAAAAGCGCTATCAAAGCCTTGATCTGTGTTTCCCTCGGCTAATAAATTACTAATTAATACGTTGCCTTCTTTTTCTAATTGTTGCTTTAAGGCCTCGCCTATTCCTTCTACATTTGCTTTATCGGTTTGCTGCCAATAAAGCTGCTCTAATTCACTATTTAAAGTGACAAACTCTGTTCGTATCCAGTGATCGAAAATAGCAGTATGTGTGTTCATTGGTGTGCTCTATTATTTTTATAGTTAAATGCTAACAGAGTTCAATGAGGGTAAAACGTCAAAAAAATTAGTAAAAATTGCAATACTTAGCAATAATCACTACAAATATAAAAATAATTAATAAAAGCCGACAACTATGTTAGATAAAAAAGATCAGCAATTACTCATTGCACTGCAAAGCCAAGCTCGTATGTCGGTTTCAGATTTGGCCAGCAGTATCAACCTATCGGATACACCTTGCCTAAGGCGTATAAAAAAGTTAGAGCAAGAAAATATTATTACCGGCTACCACGCCGCCATAAATCCTAAAGCACTTAACCTTAATGTGTTGGTATATGCATTCGTACGATTAAGCCAAAACTCGGTGAGTGCTGCAGAGCAATTTGAGCAACATGTAGAAAAATTACCACATGTATTAGAGTGTTGTGTAATATCAGGAAGCTATGATTATTTATTAAAAATCATTGCACATGATCTTGAGAGCTACGAAACATTTGTAAAACATCAGCTAGGTAGTTTAAGTTGTATTGCAAATATAGAATCAACAGTCGTGTTAAAGCAGTCATTTAGCAAAAAACAGTTACCATTATAAAAATAACCAAAATAACTTACTGTTAGCTATACTGATATTTCAAAACGATAATAATAATTGCTTGGACCTTATGTGAAAAATTTTAACTCTAAAAATCATTCCATTATTTTTTACATCATGTTTGCTTTAGCATATTTTTTAGTCGGCATAGCACTCACTAAACTTGCTTTTAACTCGCAAATAATTCCAATTTGGTTACCTGCCGGCATAGCTCTAGTCGGTTGTTATATTTGGTGGTGGCGCTTTATCCCGCCTTTATTTGTAGCTGCAATTGCATTTAACCTTAATATTTTTGACAGTTCAGCTCATGAGCTAGTCTTGGTCGGCAACTCATTCAACGAGGCAATGTATATCGCCTTTGGTGTTGTTATACAGGCAATGGTCGGCGCAGCTCTTTTAAAGTATTGGCTTGGTCACCCGCTGCGCTTTAAAAAGCGCAAGAATATAATTTACTTTATTTTAGTCATAGCCATATTGGTCAGCTTAATTTCAGCTAACTTTGGCGTATTCGCACTGAGTCAATTTAACTCGATTTACAGTATTGATAATCATTGGAATAATGTTATTTACTGGTGGCTTGGCGATACATTAGGGGTATTAATTGCAACTCCATTTTTACTTTCTTTATTACCACAAAAGTCTAATCAACATACTATATCGGCATTTCCGACAATTGCAGTATGCTCAGTTTTATTTTTATCAGTCGCGGTAACAACACAATTATACGATCAGGAAAATCGTATAAGCACTATTAAAATTGCCGAACGTGAAGTCCACGTTATAGAAAACAGCCTTTATAGATATACAAATCGCAGTATTATTGCAGTGCAGAGCTTAGCAAGTCAGGTTCAATCATCTCCCATGCTGAGCCAGCAAGATTTTTATTCTTATGCTAGTCAGTTACTAACTCAATACGAGTTTATTAACGCTTTATCGTGGAATGCAAAAATACCTCAAGATCAACGCGAAGTCTTTGCTCAAGAAATATCAAATATTTACCATTTAGATATTGATATAGTTGGCGAACCTCTTGAAATTAACGATCCCCTTGTTATAGTAAAATACATAGCTCCTTTTAATGGTAATCAAAAAGCTATTGGCTTTAATGTATTTTCAAACCCTGATCGAAAAAACTCTCTGCTTAACCCCGCTATAAAGTACATGCCAGTCGGAACTAAAATAATTCAGTTGGTGCAAACCAAACAACCTAAACCAGCCTATTTATTATTTGCCCCTGTGTACTCCCAATATAACGATGAAAAAACAATTAAAGGCTATGCCACTGGTATATTTTTAGTGCGTAGTATTATTGAGCAGGCCATTTCTAAAGAACAGTCTGATATGTTTTCGATTGGTATATACGAAGATACAAACACACCGCCGTTTTATAGTAATTACTCTCAAGATGTTCAGCAAGCCAAAGGTAGCCGTTTAATGTCGTTTGACGTGGACTTTGCAGGGCAAAAATGGATTGTAAAACTAGCCCTTAAAGAAAGCTTTTTAACACAACATAATAGCCAACTAACTCTATTATTGCTCATACTCCAAGTTGCCGTATGTTCTTTAATTTTAATGGTTTTACTGCTGTTTAATCAGCAACAAATTGCACTTACACGTCAAGTTGCTGAGCGTACACACTCACTCGCACAAGCAAAGCAGCAGTCTGATTTAGCTAATCAGGCTAAAAGCCAATTTTTAGCGAATATGAGCCACGAAATACGTACACCATTAAACGCCGTTATTGGTTTTTCTTCACTTGCTCGAGAAACAGACAGTGCAAGTACACTCATTGGCTATTTAGATAAAATAAACTCATCATCTAAAAGTTTATTAAATTTAATTAATGACATTCTTGATATATCAAAAATAGAATCCCAAAAGTTAGTTATTGAATCTATTGCATTCGACTTAGGTGCTTTAATAACACGAATAGACAATATGTTTGAACAAAGCGCAGTTAACAAAGGTATTAACTGGCAAGTGAACTCAAAGCTACCTTTAAATACCTGGTTTATTGGTGATCCTATGCGAATTGAGCAGGTATTACTTAATTTATGTAGTAACGCGATTAAATTTACAAGCCAAGGCAGCGTTACTTTAAACATAGAAACAGAGTTTACTGCCGCCAATAAAGTACAGCTTGTTATAAACGTTAGTGATACCGGAATAGGTATAAAACCAAGCCAGCATAAAAAATTATTTAACGCATTTACCCAAGCTGATAGTTCTACCTCAAGGCAGTTTGGCGGTACAGGACTTGGCTTAACAATAGCAAAAGAGCTAAGCCAATTAATGGGGGGAGAAATAGCCCTTAAAAGTGAAGTAGATAAAGGCTCTACTTTTACATTTTCAATGCGATTAGAAACAACAGAGCCTAAAAAAGAACATGTTATTACATTTGATAATACTAATATTACTTCGCTAGACATTTTGGTCGCAGAGGATAACCCAGTAAATCAAATGGTGATTAAAGCGATGCTTGGCTCGCTGGGGATTGTGCCGTATATGGTAGAAAACGGTGAGTTGGCGGTCGATATAGTGAAAAAGCAGCATTTTGACTTAGTGCTTATGGATTGCCAAATGCCTGTAATGGATGGCTATAGAGCAACGGCACTGATCCGCCAGTTTAAAACCGAACAAGAACTCCCTATTATTGCTTTAACTGCCGACGTAATGCCAGAGGATAAAGCACATGCACAAGCAGTTGGATTTAATCAACATCTTGCAAAACCGCTTGAACTCATTAAGCTAACCGAGTGTCTTGTCCAATATGCAGAAGTTAATGAACAATAGTGGTTTAATTTTAAGAATAGTTTTAAGAGTATTTTTAAGAGTAGCTTTTGGTTTTGTTTTAAGTGTTTTTTCTCATACAGCTGTCGCTCAAAACTGTATATCGCAGGCGAGCGACTTTAAATTTATAACAAAAAGTAAGCAACAAGGCTTATTACGCTTTGAAAATGAGCACAACCACCAGCGCTTTAATTACCACGCCATTTTACCATTTAACGATTACTTAGATTTTGCATATAAACATATAAATAAAGCCAATCCACGTGCAAATATGCCATGCCCTGTTATTACACAAACGTATCAGCAATTAGTAACACAAGGTAAGCGAAAACCTGACCCTACTATTGCAGATATTATTGCCCCTTTTGAGCTCACGCACCCAAACAGTAATAAAGTTGCACTACTAATCCACGGGCTAACTGACTCCCCCTTTACCTATCACGATTTAGCACAAGTGTATTATCAACAAGGCTATACCGTGCGTACTATTTTATTACCAGGACATGGAAGCGCTGCAAGTGCTTTACTCAATGTAGAGGTTAGCCAGTGGCAACAAGCAATAAAATATGGCGTTGATCGCTCGGTGCAAGATTTTGATGAGGTGATACTCGCAGGCTACTCTACCGGTGCAGCGTTACTTATTGATTACGCAACCAAACACACTGTATCCCCTAAAATTAAAGCGCTTATGCTTTATTCGCCAGGCTCCGAGCCACATAATAAGTACGGCTGGATAGCAAAGTGGATTGATGCCATACCCTTTGTTAATTGGATAGATAAAGACGCCGATGTAGACTTTGCTAAGTATGAATCATTTCCTTTAAATGCAGCTGCCGCTTCGTACGATGCAATGTCACTTGCAAGCATAAGTAGCTTGAACAAACGCCCTGCACTTAAATTACCTGTTTTTAGTGTACTTAGCGATATTGATACCACGATAGATACGCGTGCCACGCTAAAGTTATTGAGTGCATTACACAAAGGTAATTCAATCAAATATAAACCGCTCGATACTTTAGTACTTTATGGAAGCACTGATATTTTACCGCCAGACTTTGCTAGTGACTACACAGTAAATAATCCGCAATGCACAACACCTCAATGTAAAAAGGTTCATGGTATATCGCATATTGCTGTTGTTAACTCACCGCAAAATCCACATTATGGAATTAACGCAACTTATCGCAATTGTGGCAGCTTTATTAACGACGAGTCCCTATATAAAACATGTAAAACAACTAAAAACCCACAACTAGGAGAGCGTACAAGCGCCAACTTAAAACACTATCCGGCTTTACAGCGCTTAACTTATAATCCTCATTTTACCGAGCTTAAAATGCAAATTAGTACGTTTATTAAAAACGTAAAACAGCTTAGAACAACTACAAGGTAAGTAGTCATGGGAACGTTTTCGCACCAATGGTTTAGCAGTATTAATGAGATTGATCAGGCGCAGTGGCAACGTTTATTTGGTGATGAACCATTTACTCAACATGCTTTTTTATATGCCCTTGAACAAAGCCAATGCGTAACACAAAAAAGCGGTTGGCAGCCCCATCACCTCGCTATTTTTGAAAATGATACGCTCGTTGCACTTGCACCCGGGTATTTAAAAAGTCATTCATACGGCGAGTATGTATTTGACTGGGCCTGGGCTGAGGCATACGAAAAACACGGTTTAGAATATTATCCCAAGTGGCTATCTGGCATTCCTTTTAGCCCTATTGAAGGCAAGCGCATTGCTATCGAGCACGCTAATCCAAATGCGGTATATCAATACATTACAGAGCAACTTAGCTTACACAGTGCTCACCAAGGATGGTCGGGATGGCATGTTAACTTTTGCGATCAAGCCCAAGCCACCTCATTAACTGAGCAACACGCCATGTTAAGAGTGGGTGTGCAATTTCAGTGGTTTAATAAAGGTTATGAATCCTTTGACGACTTTTTGCAGATGCTTAGCTCACGAAAACGTAAGTCACTTAAAAAAGAGCGAGCTAAAATAGCGCAACAGAACATTGATATTGAATGGCTGCAAGGAACGCAAATTACGCCCGAGATAATGCAATTGTTTTGTGAGTTTTATCAGCGTACCTACTTAAAGCGCTCTGGTCATTTGGGCTATTTAAATATGGAGTTTTTTACGCTTTTACATGCCTTAATGGCTAACAGTCTCGTTATTATGCTGGCCAAAAGAGACGATAACGTGATTGCTGCAACACTTAGTTTAGTAAGTAAAAATACGCTTTATGGGCGCTACTGGGGAGCAAGTGAGGAAGTAGATTCGCTGCACTTTGAATTGTGTTATTACCAAGGTATTGAGTTTGCAATAAAGCATAAACTCAACTGTTTTCATTCGGGTGCACAAGGTGAGCACAAAATAGCACGCGGATTTGAACCCGTACTTACCTACTCTGCTCACCATATTGTTGATGGCGACTTTAGTAATGCAATAAGCGACTACTTAAAGCGTGAACGCGGCCATATTGATATATATAAAGAGCAATGTAGCTCATTACTGCCGTTTAAAAACGAGTAACTGATTATTTGCAGGCATGGCTGTATCGCTAATAAGCGTAAGCCCTGCTTGCTTAGCTAGTTGTTCAACGGCTTCAAAATCTCTTATTCCACTTAACGGATCGCGCTCTGTTAAAAAGGCACTAAAGTCATCATTACTTGGGCTGGTAAATTCACCTTGGTATTTGAATGGCCCATAAATACACAACATACCGTCGCTATTTAAGTGGCGTTTAACACCGTCAAAAAAACGCTCAACTAATTGCCAACTTACAATATGAAATGTGTTTGCAGTATAAATAGCGTCAACCTTATCTACTGGCCACTCATTATTTAAATCAAGCTCAAGTGGTGCATGCAAATTAGTTAAATTAGCTTCGCGGTGCCATAAGTTAATCCCTTCGTGGTTTATAGCACGATCACTTGTATGCCATTGTAAATGTGGTAATTGCTCTGCAAAAAAAACACTATGCTGGCCGGTTCCTGAGCCAACTTCGAGTACTGTTTTAGTATTTATTAATACAACTTTTAATTGCTCTAAAATAGGGGTTTTATTGTTTTCACAGGCTTGTGAAAATGGCTTTGTCATTACTGTGCACCAAAATTGTAGATTAATGCACAACAGTAAAGCAAATTTAGCTTATTTTGTCGTGATGAAAAAAAGATAATTTTTAAACACTATAACTATCATATGGTTGAGCTAATTTATTATGATTGGTACGTAATATGCTTTTATATAACTAACCCACTAAAGGGTTTAACTTATATTAAATTTCAAAGGATAAAATTATGCATATACCCCCTTATACCGCTGTAGACGCAGCTATTGCTATAACCGAAAAAACCACCGACGATCATAGTTACGCCGTTGATATGAGAGCAACAGTAATCGATTTACTTTCGCACCCTAAACATAATCAACAGGCGATGACCAAACATGAAACAGATCAGATATTTATTCTTGGCTACAATTAAAACTCAAATTAGTATCGCAAATAATTTTTATAATAACTGTTTACACTGAAACCGATTAAATGTAATGATAACTATTATCGTTAACTTAAGTCGGTTTTTTTATGTCTTCAAATTATGCCCAGCATCGTTACCATCAAGAACTCTCTTGCCATTGCTTAAGACCTGGCCTGCATGCACCCATGCTCGTTGCCGATTACATAGAAACCGCCCTTAACGTCGCCAAAAAATTTGAGCAACAACGTAATCCCTTGCTTCAAGAGTTTTATCTTAGACGCACACACCATGAAATTATGAACAAAATGTGCGACCCTCTTATACATAATGCTATTCGTAAACAATGTTTAGAGCAGTTATACAAACCTTTATTAGCACTAAAACGGTTTTATAAAGTGCATAACAATACTGCACAATTTTTAATACTTGAGCGTGAAGCTCGTATTCTTAGTCACGAATTCAACCCTTTTTAAGGAGCACACTTATGAGCAACTTTAGAACAGAATCAGACAGCATGGGCGAGCTACAAGTACCTACTGATGCGCTCTATCAGGCGCAAACACAGCGAGCGGTTAATAATTTTGCCATTAGTGGCTTACCTATGCCAAAGCAATTTATAACTGCACTGGCTTATATAAAACAAGCCGCTGCACAAAGTAACTGTGAGCTAGGCCATTTAAGCAAAGCTAAAGCCGATGCAATTGAGCAAGCTTGCCAAAGTATTATTGATGGTGAACATGTTGAGCATTTTCCCGTTGATATTTTTCAAACAGGTTCTGGCACAAGCTCAAATATGAATGCCAATGAAGTTATTGCAACGCTTGCTAGCCGGATAGGCAATGAAAGCATTCACCCTAATGATGATGTAAACATGGGGCAAAGCTCTAACGATGTAGTCCCTACTGCTATCGCACTCAGTAGCGCAATAAATGTAGTGTACGAATTACTTCCTTCGCTTGAAAATTTATCGCAAAGCCTGGAAAAGAAAAAAGCTGAAGTAGGCCATATAGTTAAAACGGGCCGTACGCATTTAATGGATGCAATGCCTGTAACGTTTGATCAAACACTCAGTGCATGGCAGTCACAAGTTAATCATGCCGCAGCAGGAATTAGACATAGCTTAGAGCGTGTATGCGAACTTGCACAAGGCGGTACAGCTGTTGGAACAGGAATAAATGCAGACCCTAAGTTTGCAGCCAAATTTGCAGAAAATCTGAGTGCCAATGTAGGAATTAGATTTACGCCTAGTAGTAACTTTTTTTATAATATAGGTTCACAAGACGCCATCGTCGCGCTTTCGGGGCAATTAAAAGTACTCGCTGTAGCACAAATGAAAATAGCGAATGACCTACGCTGGATGAATTCAGGACCACTTGCGGGCTTAGGTGAAATAGAGCTTGAAGCACTTCAACCGGGCTCGTCTATTATGCCAGGTAAGGTAAACCCAGTAATACCAGAAGCCGCAGCCATGGTAAGCGCACAAGTTATTGGCAACGACGCCACGATTACCGTAGCAGGCCAAGCGGGTAATTTTGAGCTAAACGTTATGCTCCCAGTCATTGCGTATAATATTTTACAAAGCATAGAATTACTTGCCAATAGCGCGCAGGCATTGGGTGATAAAGCCATTGCCAGCTTTAAGGTAAATCAGCCTAATATAGATAAAGCGCTCGCTAAAAATCCAATTTTAGTGACGGCACTTAATCCGGTGATCGGTTATGAAAAAGCAGCAAAAATAGCAAAGCAGGCTTATAAAGAAGCCCGCCCTATTATTGATGTAGCCGAACAAGAAACTGATTTACCACGCAGTGAACTCGAAAAACTACTTAACCCCACCAAACTAACGCAGGGTGGACTTTAACAAAACGGTATTTTTCACGGCTTTAATTACTTGATAATATAGTTTTTATTGCCGTAAAAAATGCACCGTGTATGATAGTGATGAATATTTCATCACTATCAAGGTTTGTTATGCGTACCCCATTGTTAGCCATACTTTTACCACTTTGTTTAACTGCATGCTTAGATAAAGCACCCACTGAAACGCAGCAAGTAACAATCACCTCAGAAGCTGAAGCACCAAAGCAAGAGCCACAAAAGCTAAAAGAAAACACTCAATTACAAGAAAATACTAAAAAGAACGTAGTTGCTGAAAAAATACCAAAAGCTGATTTAAAAAACGTTTCAATAGACGATATAAAAACAGCTAAAACCGAATTAAATACGCTAATTACAGATAAGCAATGTGATACCAGCACCCAATGTAGAGTAAATGCAGTAGGCAGTCGCGCATGTGGTGGGCCAAGCAGCTTTGTTGTGTACTCAACAAACGCAGCATCTGAGGAACAAGTAGCAGCCCTTAGCGACAAAATTACTAAGCTTGAAAGTAGTTATAATTCACAAAAAGGGATGATGAGCATTTGTCAGCATTTAACAACGCCAAGCACGCAGTGTGTTGAAAATAAATGTGTTAAACTTGAAAGCTCAGCGGTAAGTGCATTTTAAGGATAACGTTATGAGTTGTTTACCATCGGCAATTAAACTATCAATTTTAAGCATTGCTAGCAGCATTTTATTACTAAGTGGTTGTGCTAGTACTGTGACGTCAAATGAGCAAAGTAAAAACTTATCTGACTTAAACTATGATCTGAATAACATGGTGAGTAATAACAGCTGCACTGCAAGCTTTCAGTGCAAAGTACTTGAAGTGGGCGCCCGCGCATGCGGCGGACCGAGTAAATATGCTGTTTATTCAACGCTAAACACATCTCAAGAAGAAGCAGAACAGCTTGCTCAACAAATAACAAAACAAGAAAACATACAAAATAAAGCACAAGGCTTAACTGATTGTTCTCCTGTACTTGAAGTGCAATCGCTGTGTATTAACCACCAATGCCAGTCGTTTGATATAAAATAAAAACGGCCGCGTATAAGCTAATTTCAGCGTTAACTTAAATACGGAATTAACGCTGAAATTACTACCACCAGTACCACGCAAATACCCGCTTTAATAATGTATTTCATGGGCATTGTTTTAAGCACCCAATATGCATAAATAAAACGTACAAAATAACTCGCCGCAGTACCAAACAACGCAAAAATAATTAAGTAAGCAATTAAAACAATATTCATAAAAACCTAATTAAATTATTTCACTTTTTTATTTTTAGTGTGAGCTATTAATAAATCAGCTACTTGTTGCTTTACGGCTCGCTTATCATCGCTTTGTACATCAAAGCGACTGGCTAGTTGCGCTATTTCATCATCATTTAAGTTAAACGATAAACGTTGACGCGTTTTTTTAGACTTTACGTCTAAGCCAAGTATTTTTCGGATCATATCTGACGGCGTTAGCTCTTGATCAATTGCCTGCTTTTTTATCAGCTTTTGAACTTCGCTGCTTAGATCGAATGCCATTTGTGTGGCACGTACAGCTTGTTCCTGACGTAACCACTTGTCTTTAGCATCACTCACTTAGCATCTCCGGGAAACAAGTCTACAATGTCTGACATTGGACGCATGAGCGTTAGCGATACTTCGGTTTCGCCGCCATCCCAAATTTCGATATTTAAACCAAAGCCTTCATTATCTGACGCTAAGCAAATCATTTCACATGGCTCACCACCTTCTTGCTCATAGCGAGGCAAAGTTTGGTTGCGGTAATCTTTATTATGGAAATAACACACATAAGGCGACTCGCTTTGTTGGTAGCTTTTAGCTAAAAACTGCATAAAGCGCTCTGGTGTATTTTGCACTGTAATGTGGGTTAACGACTCTTCATCAAAAATACGCGCAAACTCATCAAGGCTAAATATCTCTTCAACTTCGTTTCGCTGAATTTTAATAGAAAAGTTAGCCCACTCTTCGCCATCATCTTGCTCAATTTGTAAAAATACAACTTGGCCGCTATTTGTCTCAAGTACAAATTCAGTATCGCTACTGTGCTGATATTGGTAAGTCTGAATATCAGTAACACGTAACGTTTCACCCTTTAACCATGCAGGATAGGCAAATGAATCAATAACGCTAAACATGTCGCCTTTTTTAAGATCGCTCGGATGATTAAGTTGACGTTCTGGCTCTTTTTTAGATTTGAAAAAATTAAACATAGGAAGGCTGCCTTCTAAGCAAAAAAGGTAACTGAGAAAAACTCGGTTACCTTTTTAAAGTATAAACGTAATAGTTAGCTATTTTGCTTCGCTTTGATGCGAGCTAAAATATCAGCGCTTTTTGGACTTGTGTCGCCAATGCCTGCTTCAGCCATTTTTGCTTTTAAGTCATCGCCATTTACGTCTGACTCAAGTTGCTTTGCAGCACCAAGCTGGTCACTTCGATCTTGTTGGCGCTGTTTAATGCGTTCAAGCGATTGACGAGCCGATGTCATAGACGAGCTGTTTGTATTAAGCGTGCTATTAACAGCCATTGTTGCTTGCTGTACGCTTTCAGTGGTTTTAACCATTGTAAGCTGACGCTGATTCTCTTTAATCGATTTTTCAGCATCTTTAACTTGCTGCTTAAGCGCAACAATGTGATTGCTAAAGCCTGACAATACTTGCTCGTTTTCAGCTTTTTCAGCTTCAAAGTCACCAATTTTTTCTGCAATTTCTAATGCTAACGCTTCGTTGCCCTTTTCAAGAGCTTGGCCTGCATACGCTTCATGTTCAGCGATTGATGCATCTACAGCGCTAATTTTACGCTTAGTTTGCATTTCTTTGGCCATTACTTCAGTAAGGCTTTTTTTAGCTCGGTGAAGTGCATTTTGCGCGTCTGCAATTTCTTGCTCAAAAATACGGATGCCATTTTTGTCTACAATTGCTTCGCCTGCTTCACGAGCGCCGCCACGTACGGCTGTAAATAATTTTTTTAAAATACTCATAATCTTAACTCCACTAACTAGCTATTAATCGTTTAAATACAAGGTCACGGCTTCTAGTGCATCGATAGCGTTATCGGCTAATGTCACTAGTTCGTGGGTAACGTCATCCAATGATGAATTTACCGACAGTGCACCAAAAATCGCGTATTTGTTATCGATTTTAGCAAATGCACTCAGTGGAATTGGCACGTTTAAACGTAATAATGTTTCGTTTAATTCGTCGCGTAATTCACTTTTAACTTCATCTTCGTCAAACAAGTAGCTAATACATAATAACTGCTCTTGCGTTTGCGTAACAAAAATTGGAAGCTCATCATTTCCATCAACAATGACTTGTAAAACATCTTGCTCGCCTGGGTTGGCAATCAAGAAAGACTCAAAGTTAGCGCCTTCAGTTTCAAAAGAAGCTAATTTTATTGAAAGTTCATTTAATTCCATGTCTCTGCCTTTTGTCGTTTGACATATTATGTCTGAGTTAAGATTCTCATGGCCGACATATTATGTCAACCATGTTTTATTAGTTTTTATACAATTCGCTTTCTATTTGCCATGCCGTTCGGTAGTAATCATACAACTGACCAGACCCTAACCTATTGACCTCAATACTTTTAACTTGTTCAAAGTAGTGGTTAGGAAATACAAAACTTGCCAATAAATATTCTTTACTAATCCATCTTGATGGCACAGGCATAGCCGTCGCATCATTAATACGGCCACTGGCCGACTGCCCCATTTTAGTCGCTATAGTCCAGCCCCACTGCCCAAAAGAAGGTATGTTTTGCTGATACTGCTCAACATAGCCAAACCCAGCAGCTTTAACTGTTTTAGCAATGCTTAAAAACGCTTTTTTAGCGTGATAAGGTGAGGTTGATTGAACCGCCATTGCGCCATCGGGTGCTAATAGCTGCCGTACATGATTATAAAAGTAGTCACTGTACATTTTATTTAGATCAGGATGATTAGGGTCAGGTAAATCAATTAAAATAGTGTCGAACTGCTTAGATTGGTCAAGTAGCTTTTCTACTTCTAAAAATGCATCACCCACAATTATGTTGGCTCGCGAATCATGCATCGATTTATTGTTTAGCTGTAGTAATCGCTTATTGATGTGCTCTGGCGGCGTAAAGTCACCGTCTTTATGACCAAATAAATTGAGTAGTTGCGCGTCTAAATCTATTAGCGTTACTTCACTCACAGGCCACTTTAAAACATCTCTAAGTGCAAGCCCGTCACCACCACCAATTATTAATACACGGTCGTGTCTGTTAGAGGCAAGCATTGCAGGGTAAACCAGCATTGAATGATATATTTGCTCATCAATACTTGAGAACTGTAAACGCCCATTTAAATATAAATCTGTAATTGGCTGAGGTTGGTTTTTGCTTAATCTTTCGGTTAAAACTACGTGCTGGTATTTAGTTGCTTGCGAATAAATTACTTTATCTTTGTATAAAACATTACTTAGACTGTTCATCCAGCTACTGCCAAATACTAAAATAAAACCAAATAATGCCAGTAATACTATATGGCAAACTAAAAGTGCCTTAGCAAAGCGCACATGGGTATGGTAGCGCCATAAAAATGCGAGCCCCGCAATGATATTAAATAACGCCGTCCACGCTGCAGCTTGCATTATAGGCATTGAGAGCATGATGCTTACCCAAATGGCTGCACCAATACCAGCACCAATATAATCGGCACCGTAAATAGTCCCTGCGTTGTTTTCTAAAAAACGGCCATAAACGTGCTGACGAATGCGCGCTATAAGCGGTATTTCCATACCAATAAATAAGCCCAGTATTAAACCAAAAACATAAGGTAGAAAACGTGACCACTCTTGTAGCTTTTGAAATACGTAACCATTAAGTACAACATCAGGGGGTAAATTAAAAATGCTCGAAAATAAATGAGGAAGAGAATAACTAACTGCTATTACACCCGCTATCGCTAAAATGCAGCCCATGCCAACCAAAGCAATAATGCTTTCTAGCCAAGCAAAAGCGGTAAATGCATCTTTGAACCAGCGCGCTAAAAAAGCGCCTAAGCCCATTGCTACAATCATAGTACCAATCATGGCGTAAATAGCGCTCTCTACTGAGCCAAGTACACGGCCCGCATAATGAGACAGTAAGTATTCATAAATAAGGCCGCACCCAGCAAGCACGGCCATAACAGTAATAAGTAGTATATCGTGCCCAAGTAAGCGAGACTTACTTGGGGGAGTGTTGGTTGATGACACTGATTATGCGCCTAGTAATGTTGCCATAGTGATACCTACAGCAAATGATACTGCTGCAGAAATAGTAGCTACACCTACATTTTTTTGACGATTAACTTCATCGGAAATATCGCAACCAGATAAAATTATTTTAATTGTCACTAAGTGCAAAATAATAAATGCAACAAGGCTCACTACTGCGCTAATAGCCCAGTATAGTAAACTCGCATTAATATTATCAGCCGCGTAAGGTGCAACACCCGTTGCTGCTGTAATAGCTAATGCACTACCTACTAAAAATCCAGCGTAACGAATACCCACAGCTAAGTTACCATCAACAATTGCTTGTTGTAGGCAGTCGCCACTTTTATTTGTACGTTTAAATAACTGCACTCGGTACTGGCTAACAAGTAGTAATACAACACTACCTATAATAAAGGCGGCAATTACAATTGGAAGACCATGCCAGCCGTCAGTAGCCACCCATAAAAGAGCTGAGCGAATAACGATAGCAACACTGACAACATGGCCAAAATCAATTATTGAAGCTGTAACGTTACCTTTAACGATTTCGTCGTGCAGGCTTACTTTACGAAGCGCTACTTTATCTTGAAAAAAGTGACCCAACTTAATCAGTACAATTGCTAATGCGCCATAAGCTAACATTTGCAGTGCTTCTTGTTGCAGTGTCGCAGCAAAAGCTCCGCTACTTACACCCGTTAATACAATCGCCAGTGCCACTAAGCCAGCGGCAAAGCTAATCCCAAAAGCAAAGTTATCACGCTCTGTTATTTCATCATTTGCATGTAAGTTTGAAACCCAGCCTTTTATATATTTAAGGCTTACAAATAATAAAACAATAATTGCAAAATCAATCGCCAGCGCTTGCAGTGACCACATAGTTATTCCATTAAATTCATACATATTATTCTAACTCCAACTTTATTCTTTTACTTACCACGGCTCACGCCACGAGAGGTTCTGCTACCGCTATCACGCACCGATCCTGAGCTATTGCTATAACTGCTCGAACGAGAATAACTACTGCGGCTTTTTGCTGGCGTATAACTACTACGGCTTAAACCTGATGCACCTGTTTTTTTACTCGCATAAGGGCTTGTAAACTGTTTACCTTGGCGTTGGTATGTTTGGCGCGTGCGTGTTTCTAAAGCGCTTTGGGTTTTAATTTGTTTAGGGCTTGAATAACGCGAGCGGCCATAGTCATTGTAATAGCTATACTTTCGGCGCTTACTCCAGCTTCCATATTCAACACGATCAAATACATCACCTAAAATACGGTACATTCCGTACCATTGCCAAAAGCTAATACCGTTACTATTTGATTGCCAGTTACCATAGTTAGGGTTACCTACCATTTGGTTACCAACACCCTCACCTTCAGCTTGCTTACTAATTGCGCCTACACGCGCTAAAGTGCCTTTGGACATATCAGCTAGCATATTGATAGGATCGGTTAACGCATCAGAAAATAGCGTAGGTTTAGATGCATCACGCAACAAATCAATGCTATGTAACGTATCTTCATAAGGAGGAATTAAGTAAGTTCCTTTAATATCTTTAAGTCGCTGTGTTAAGCCACTATAAAGTGCGCCTTGGCGCGTTGCATCAAGGGTAATTACATCAACAACTTTTGTAAGCTCTGGTTGTTGTTTTTTAAGAAGCTCGCCATATTCTTTAAGTAACACAGCATTGCGTACACTTCCATTATCGAGTGCAGTACCAAGCTGAGACAGCTCCGTATCTACCTTTTTAATAGACTCTTGAATTGTTTGTTGCAGCTGCTCTTCTTTCGATTGACAACCCATAAGCACTGCGAACAAACAAAACAGGCTTATAAGTTTCCAAGCTTTAATATTCGACATTCATGTCACCTGATTTACTAAATTAACTCAGGTAGTTTTACACAGGTCACTTATTAAACCAAGAATGAAATTGCAACAAAGTGAGAAGAAACGTGGGACTCTGTAATCAGGGTCTGATTTATTGAGAATTTAGTGAAAATATGAAGCTATATCGTAAGGTTAGAATTGAAGTTTAAGCGTTATAAGGGGGGGGACTTACAGTGACTTTAGCGTCGGGAGTCGCTGCACTCGCCCGCCCTACGAGCTAGGTGTTGATGTGAGTGTGTGTTAATTGCGCGCATTTCACTTTTCTACAGACGTAAAAAAGCCCGAATCGTTAGATTCGGGCTTTCTACAATTTGAAGCCTGGTAATGTCCTACTTTCACATAGCAAATGCTACACTATCATCGGCGCTGTTTCGTTTCACTACTGAG
>NZ_JADYXI010000025.1:0-55859 GCF_015864375.1 Pseudoalteromonas sp. SWYJZ19 | reverse complement strand
AAAATAAGTAAGTGGCGTCCCCAAGGGGATTCGAACCCCTGTTACCGCCGTGAAAGGGCGGTGTCCTAGGCCTCTAGACGATGGGGACACATAAATGTGTCACTAGGACAGTTGATAAGTTTAACTCACATCATGAGCTTTAAGGTAATTGCGTTTAATACAAGTAAAGACTCGAGCTTTAATTGTGACGCTATTTTCTCGGTAAAACCGCCTTTAACTAATAAAAGTNTCTCGGTAAAACCGCCTTTAACTAATAAAAGTTAAGTGGCGTCCCCAAGGGGATTCGAACCCCTGTTACCGCCGTGAAAGGGCGGTGTCCTAGGCCTCTAGACGATGGGGACACAGAAAACTGCTACCCTAGGACAAAACACTAATTTTTGGTGGAGCCATGCGGGATCGAACCGCAGACCTCTTCACTGCCAGCGAAGCGCTCTCCCAGCTGAGCTATGGCCCCAACTTAATCAATACCCGTCGTGATAAACACATCGTGTATCGCTTAGTGCGGGGCGCATTCTATGCACCACCCAAAATAAAGTCAACAGTTTTTTACCTAGCTTTATTTAAATGGTTTAATTTTCAACAAACTGGCTATCAAGCGTGCTAAAAAATACAATTTGAATAAGATTCTAGCCCTACTGCTTATAATAACATCACTATATCGCAGCGAATACTTAACAACACCCTACTCCCCTATTTAATGCAACAAAATTGCATCAAAGCAAAGGTATACATTTATATGCAAATTGAACTTATCTAAAAACTACCAATTAAGGCCCCGCCAATCGCCTTAATCTTTTAAAAGTTACAATTGCTTATAATAACCAAAACTTAAATGTGGATTTGAGAGTACCCGCAGCCTTTACTTGCTTATTAACCAGCGTCACTCGTACTAAAAACTCGATTATTGTTTGAAGAATATTTTTTAAAGAGCATTGTAGCTTCGTAATGCTATGTACAAAACTTCAGGGCGTGTTGATCTTTGGTGGGTGAATTTGCAGCAGTATGTTTGCTTTTTAGGCAAGGCAGAGCCTATTGTAGTTTGGTTATTACCCATGAATAGGCGATAACGCCGCATAAAGTCCAAACATGCGCTGCCCTTTGGGTTCAATCCACAAAGGTCAACACGCACTAGTTATGTGTGATCTATTTAGTCTTAATCCGAAGGCTATTAGTGAAGTATGAGTATTTACGATTTGGCTAGGTTGGCTTATAAAAATAAAGTAAGTACAAAAATAGAGTTTAGAATGCTGAAAATAGCATTTGTTTTGGGAAGTTTAGATTAAATTCATTTTTAAAGGACCGCTCTATTCACTAAATAACTAGCCCTAATATTAATCCATCTTGCTCATAATCATAAAAACGACTCCAGTAAAAAAAACAATAAGTATCGTGAAGCTAAATTTAAGATTAATAAAATACAATTCCCTACTCACTTTTAGGAGCTTATTAGGTGCTTAATTGAACTGCAATATCAAATTTGATGATAAAATAGACTTCAACCATATCCTATTGTTTATAAAACCTTCATTCAGCACATTTTTATCATTCAAGTGTTGACACATTTTCAACTCTATCTATAATAGCGCCCCACAACAACGCAGCAATGCAATGTTGTTTAGATGTGGGTGATTAGCTCAGTTGGGAGAGCATCGCCCTTACAAGGCGAGGGTCACTGGTTCAAGTCCAGTATCACCCACCACTTTTTAATTAAAGTGTTCACATCTAAATTCTATACGGGTCCTAAGCTCAATTAGAAAAAAGAGAGCATCACCGCTACTTATAAGCAACAGTGAAGTTCACTGGTTAAAGTCCAGTACTATTTATTTTAATAGTAGCGTTTTAATTTATATGTGGGTGGTTAGCTCAGTTGGGAGAGCATCGCCCTTACAAGGCGAGGGTCACTGGTTCAAGTCCAGTACGACCCACCATTCTTAGAATGGTGCATATTACAAGAAAATCTAAATGGGTCGTTAGCTCAGTTAGAAAAAAGAGAACATTACCGCTATTTACAAGTAACGGCGAGGTTCACTGGTTAAAGTCCAGTACTATTTATTTCAATAGTAGCGTTTTAATTTATATGTGGGTGATTAGCTCAGTTGGGAGAGCATCGCCCTTACAAGGCGAGGGTCACTGGTTCAAGTCCAGTATCACCCACCACATATAAAACCTATTATTATATAATAGTCGTGTTTTAAAATTGTAATATGGGTCGTTAGCTCAGTTACAAGAAAAGAGAGCATCACCGCATTTTATAAAAGATGGCGAAGTTCACTGGTTAAAGTCCAGTACTATCTATATAGGTAGTAGCATGTAATATGGGTGGTTAGCTCAGTTGGGAGAGCATCGCCCTTACAAGGCGAGGGTCACTGGTTCAAGTCCAGTACGACCCACCATTCTTAGAATGGTGCATATTACAAGAAAATCTAAATGGGTCGTTAGCTCAGTTAGAAAAAAGAGAACATTACCGCTATTTACAAGTAACGGCGAGGTTCACTGGTTAAAGTCCAGTACTATTTATTTCAATAGTAGCGTTTTAATTTATATGTGGGTGATTAGCTCAGTTGGGAGAGCATCGCCCTTACAAGGCGAGGGTCACTGGTTCAAGTCCAGTATCACCCACCACATATAAAACCTATTATTATATAATAGTCGTGTTTTAAAATTGTAATATGGGTCGTTAGCTCAGTTACAAGAAAAGAGAGCATCACCGCATTTTATAAAAGATGGCGAAGTTCACTGGTTAAAGTCCAGTACTATCTATATAGGTAGTAGCATGTAATATGGGTCGTTAGCTCAGTTGGGAGAGCATCGCCCTTACAAGGCGAGGGTCACTGGTTCAAGTCCAGTACGACCCACCATTCTTAGAATGGTGCATATTACAAGAAAATCTAAATGGGTCGTTAGCTCAGTTAGAAAAAAGAGAACATTACCGCTATTTACAAGTAACGGCGAGGTTCACTGGTTAAAGTCCAGTACTATTTATTTCAATAGTAGCGTTTTAATTTATATGTGGGTGATTAGCTCAGTTGGGAGAGCATCGCCCTTACAAGGCGAGGGTCACTGGTTCAAGTCCAGTATCACCCACCACATATAAACCTATTATTATATCAATAGTCGCGTTTTAAAATTTTAATATGGGTCGTTAGCTCAGTTGGGAGAGCATCGCCCTTACAAGGCGAGGGTCACTGGTTCAAGTCCAGTACGACCCACCATTCCTAGAATGGTGCATATTAAAATGTAATTTGGGTGATTAGCTCAGTTGGGAGAGCATCGCCCTTACAAGGCGAGGGTCACTGGTTCAAGTCCAGTATCACCCACCAAATTACATCAAGCGGTTAATTTGATAATAAAGAATTAAATAACAGGCATACCTATTATATGTGGGTGATTAGCTCAGTTGGGAGAGCATCGCCCTTACAAGGCGAGGGTCACTGGTTCAAGTCCAGTATCACCCACCACATATAAATACCATCAGACAACCTCTCTAGTAATAACTCTTTCTTCGCATATTAAATACATTTAAGAACTTCATAAAAACTCAATATATAATACCAATCTGCTTATATATGGGGTCTATTTAACGTTAAGAAAATTACACTAGAACTAGGCAAAAGTTTTTGTATCTAGTTGTTCTAAATAAAAAATTTTTAACGACGTTATAGTGCAATTTAATTCGTTAAATTGATCAAAGATTTATGCAGGTTGGTATAAGTCGTATGTAATTAAGTCACTGGTATCAAGCCAAGTAATCACCCACCACATATAAATACCATCAGATAACTCTTTAAATGACAACTTCTCTAGTAATAACTCTTTTCCCATATTGAATACGTTTAACTCCTCTTTTTACCTTAAATACATTTCATATTTTTATTAAAATCTAAATTTCCATATCAAAGCACTCATCAAATATAGCGTTATCAATTTTACTTATTTAGTTTTTAATTATGTTATTCGGCTCAGTACCTTCGTAGTTAGATAAACGTATTAGGCAAAGTTAACTACCTAATAAATACAGCTATCATTTAAATTCCCTTGTAAGGAGTTAAACTGTTGATTATAGTCTGTGTTAAATACAATCACGCTTAAGCCAATGCCAACTAAGATCTATTCAAAAGCCAAAATACTTATAGTAGAGGAGCAGCCACTTGCTCAAAGCTATATGAAACAATCGTTAGAAAGGCTTGGCTTTCGGCAGTTGCGCTTTGCTGATCATGCAAATTCTGCAAAAGAGCAGTGTTTAAGTGAAGAATTTGATCTAATCGTTTGCTCATTCAACTTAAATAAACACCAAGATGGCTACCAGCTTTATGAAGAGCTACGTGTAAAGCAACTCATAAAAAGCTCGACTGGCTTTATTTTTATCTCAGCAGAAACAAGTGGCTCACTCGTTCATAGTGTTCTTGAGCTGCAACCTGATGACTTTTTAGTTAAACCTTTTACAGTACAAGAGCTTAAAATACGCATTGAACGAATCCTAAAGCGTAAACACGACTTACAAACAGTGTATTCATTAATTGATGATGGTAACGATTCAAAAGCTATTAAGTTTATTGATACCGCTCTGGATAAAAAAAATAATAATTACAGCCCTATCCTACTTCGCTTAAAAGGTGATGCCTTACTTCGCTTAAAGCGCGCTCAAGATGCGAAAGACTTTTTTAAGTCTGTTCTCGACATTCAAAAATTTGCTTGGGCAAAAGTAGGCTTAGTAGAAGCACTTATAGCGAATAACGAACATATTTTGGCGCAGCGAATGCTCAAAACAATGTTAGAGCGCCAAGAAACTCGTTTAGTAGCCCTTGATTTGTTGGGCAGATTAGAAATAAAGCTAAATCAATTTGAGCTAGCACAAAGCTTTTTAAGCCAAGCTGCAGAAATTGCACCACGCAATATTTCACGTCAAAAATCGCTAAGCAATGTGTCGCTAATTAATCACGACTACGAAAAAAGCTACTTAACTCAAAAAGATATAGCCACCTTTGCAAAACATTCAATACACGACCACCCGGATGTATATTTAAATGCAGCTCGTGCTGGTATCGACTTTGCGCTAACGACGGATCAAACCGATCAAATACAGCGAATTTCAAGGCAAACTAATCAGTACATTAATGATTTAAAAAAACAGTTTCCTAATAATGCGAATCAAGCTCAAATTGATGTACTTAATGCACGACTTCATTATTTAAAAGACGAGCACCAAAAAGCTAAAAAGCTAATTGAGCAGCTTGATGATGACGATACTCACATCCGATCGGTTGATGGCGCACTTGATAAAGCAAAGGCGTTTCATGAGTTGGGGTTTCATCAAAAGGCACAAGCCTTATTCACTCAAATAATCAGCCACTGTGAAAGACACCCTGCGGTTAGCGACACAACTTACTTGCGTTATATTCAGCAGCAACAAAGTGAGCGACGCGATATTAAAATGGGTCCAAAAGAGCTTAACAACCATGCCGTTAGTCAATTTAATAAAGGCCAATTAAATACTGCGTTGGAAGCTTTTACACAAGCATTTAGAGTCATGCCTCGTAATCAAAATATCGCACTTAATTTATTACAGTGTTTATTTGATTCAACCAAGCAATCTGGCAGCTCATTCAACATAGAACTTGCTAAAAGATGCTACGCCCTTCTTGATAAAGCTAAGTTACAAGCAGATCAGACGCAGCGTTTAGATAAGATTTTACATATAGCAAAAGAAATGAATTTAGATATTCAAAGCGCTAGTAAATAAAATATTAGAGTTTTTTCATTGATCCGGCATTAACGCAATAACGTAAACCTGTTGGCAATGGGCCATCTGGAAATATATGCCCTAAGTGCGAATCACACACGTTACAAACCACCTCTATGCGCTCCATACCATGACTTGTATCGCTTACATAACCAATTGCTTCAATTGTTGCAGGTTGCGTAAATGACGGCCAACCAGTACCGCTATCAAACTTTTCATCTGCATCAAACAATAGATTATCACAGCAAATGCACACATACTTGCCAGGTTCGAGCAATGTACAACTACCCGAGCTACCTGGGCGCTCTGTTCCCTTTTTACGTGTTACGTAATATTCATCTTCTGATAGTTGCATACGCCACTGCTCATCAGTTTTGACTACTTTTTTACTCGGGGTAGGATTGCCGTTGGTGGCAAAATTAATAACATCATTCCACTTCAACATAATAACCTCATTGAATAGTTGATTAGCGGTACTTTCTAAATTTATAGAAAAGTATCACCAAGTATTACGTTTTTGAATAGAGCGAAGATCAGCCTAATCAAAGGTAATGTTTTGCTTTTCTGAATCGGTAAGTATTCGTTTAATAAAACTAGCTAGTTCTGCTTTTTTTACAGGCAAACTAACGCTCATTTGACGCTCGTTATTACTATAAATTATTAGCCCATCATCCTTTGTCGTTATACGTTCAATACTCTCAATAACTAACCAATCTGGACCGTGCTTTTTATCAAAAAATCCCATCAAACTAAAAAGTAATAAGTGCTGGGCATCTCGTTGAATAAAATCTTCTAACCTATTTCTTGATTTAAATAGCGGGGTAAGTCTATAAATACTTGAACAAAAAATAAATATCCATAATCCAAATAACACTTTAAACCACATAAACTCTAAAAGCTCAGTGCTAATCATTAAAATAACAAGCACTAATCCTATTAGCGAAACCGCTATCGCTATTTTTTTATTTACAGCGTCCACATCTAATCCCTTTTAAGTCGCTTTTTTTCTTCTGATGCTTTTTCTGTCGGCTCAGGCCAATCATTAAAAAAAACAGTTAAATAACGGCTTTTCATCAAATACCACAGTACCCATAAAACAATCATCATTTGTATGGCTAAAAATGGTGAAAATCGATAATGACTATGCGCAGCTTGAACACTTAACCATGTCAAATCAACAACGGCGCATAAAATAAGGGGCCAACGCATATGTCGCCATACTTTTGCTAACCTGTCGCTCGCACTATGCGAATCTCGAGGCCTGCGTAAGCAAAATAAAATAGTCGGTATTATTGCAACACTTCCGATTGCTATTGCGATAAAAAAGTCATTTTTATTTTTAAAAAATAACGACATTAAATCCAGTTCAGGTCTGCGGCTTAAAGCCGCTATCACCCAAATAAAATAGCCGCGTAAAAGCACAAGCACACTTAAATGAAATGCAATAGGTGTACGGTAACTTCCGTACTTATCCCAGTATTCTGGCCCATATCGGCTCATTTTTGTTTTCCTAACCGTTATGCTTTATGAGCAGCTCTATTAACTCATCTTCCGTTAGTATGTCGATACCTAGGTCTTGCGCTTTAGTTAATTTTGAACCTGCTTTTTCACCTGCTACTAGTGCATCTGTTTTAGCCGATACACTACCCGATACTTTGGCGCCTAGTTGCTGTAAGCGCGCTTTAGCATCATTACGATTAAGTGTATTAAGCGTACCTGTAAGTACATAAGTAAGCCCTGCTAGCGGCTGTTCTTCCTCAGAAGGTGCACTTAGCGCTGGCCAATTTACGCCTTGTTCTATAAGCGCATTAACAACTGCTAAATTATGCTCTTCATCAAAAAAGCCACGAACATGAGCAGCTACAATTTCGCCTACATCGCTCACCTGCGTTAAACTATCAATGCTGGCATTTATTACATTTTCAAGGGATAGGAAGTGATTTGCTAAATTTTGTGCTGTTGCTTCACCGGCTTCACGAATACCCAAAGAGTATAAAAACTTAGCAAGCGTAGTGCCTTTAGCCTCTTCAAGTGCTGTTACCAAATTTTTAGCCGACTTAGGTCCCATGCGCTCAAGTGATTCAAAATGCCCTTGTTTTAATATAAACAAATCAGCAGGTGTTTTTATAAGTTCTCTATCGACTAGCTGATCAACAATTTTATCGCCAAGACCATCTATATCCAGCGCTTTGCGCGAAGCAAAGTGCTTAATAGCTTGCTTACGCTGTGCAGGACATACAAGTCCACCCGTACAACGGGCTACAGCTTCGCCTTCTACTTTTTCAACATGGGAGTCACAAATTGGGCACGTTACAGGAAACTCTATATCGCGTGCATTATCAGGGCGGCGTTCAAGCACAACTTGAGTTATTTGCGGGATCACGTCTCCTGCGCGGCGAATAATAACTGTATCGCCCACTTTTACACCTAAACGAGCAATTTCATCGCCATTATGAAGTGTTGCATTTGATACTGTTACGCCACCTACAAAAACAGGCTCTAAGCGTGCAACCGGTGTAATAGCACCCGTACGCCCAACTTGAAATTCAACATCAAGTAGTTGGGTTATTTCTTCTTGCGCTGGGAATTTATACGCAATAGCCCAGCGAGGAGCACGCGCTACAAAGCCTAAACGCTCTTGTAAGGTCTTTTGATTTATTTTTATTACTACGCCATCAATTTCATATTTAAGCTCACCACGGCGCGTTAAAATATCACTGTAATACTCAAGCGCCGCTTGTGGGCCTTCAACTAGTTTTGTTTCAGGGCAAAGCGGTAATCCCCAATCAGTCAACTTTTCTAATTGCTGATAGTGATCCTCAGGAATATTGCCATCAGCAACAAGCCCCGTACTGTAAGCGTAAAACATAAGTGGCCGTTTGGCGGTAATTTTAGAGTCGAGCTGACGTAAGCTACCCGCTGCGGCATTACGTGGGTTAACAAATACTTTATCACCACGTTTCTCAGCTTCGCTGTTTAATTTGTCAAAGCCCGCGCTGTCCATAAACACCTCACCGCGCACTTCTAGTTCTTTTGGATAATCGCCACGTAACTTAAGGGGTACATTACGAATTGTTTTTACATTTTGAGTAATGTTTTCACCAGTAAAACCATCGCCTCGAGTAGCTGCCTGTACAAGCACACCATCGCGATAAATAATCGATACAGCTAAACCATCAAGTTTTGGCTCACAACAAAATGTAAGCTCATCGGTACTCATTAAACGCTCTTTTATACGGCGGTTAAATGCAGTGAACTCTTCTTCACTAAAGGCATTATCAAGCGATAACATGGGCACTTGGTGCGCTACTTGTTCAAATTTACTAAGTGCTGCACCGCCTACTTTTTGTGTAGGTGAATCGGCGGTTAAAAATTCAGGATGCTCGGTTTCAAGTGCGCTTAGTTCGCGTAATAACCTATCGTATTCAGAATCAGGAATACTGGGGGTGTCGAGCACATAATAATTATAGTTGTGTTGCTCTAATGTAGTACGAAGATGATTAACTTGCTCACTAATGCTGCTAGACATTTAAACCTCAATAAACATAAAAAAAGCCACTTTGACGATTCACCGTCCAGTGGCTTATAAAAATATAATGTATGCGTTATTTACGCTGAAAAAGAACGAACCTGCTCAACATATTGTCTTACGCGATCTACTGTCATTTCATTTCGCTCAGCATCTAAAATTTGTGCACCAAATTCATCCGCTAACTTTTTAGCTGCGCTGTGCAACATATTAAATGCAGCTAGACCATCGCCGTCGCACGGTAACGTCATAAATAAGCTTACCCCAGCGGTACTAAACTGTTCCATATTATCAATATCAAACGTACCTGGGTTGTACATATTTACTAATCTAAATAAAACAGGGCCTTGACCAGCCGGATCTAAGTGGCGATTAAAAAAGCCTTCCTCAGAATATTTAAAACCTAAAGTGTTAACTGCCGGCAATAATTTACTGCCCTGCATACTAAGCTCTTCCGGCATTTGAATATGTACAATAACAAAGTCAGACATTTGGGCAGGTGCTTCTTCAGCGCTTTGCTCTTTTGCTTCTAGGTCATCAACTATTTCTAGGTCATCTTCAATCGGCACTTCTGGAACGCTTGTATCTATTTGCGGCTCATTTGCATCAAAGTTAAGCTCACCAAACTGTGGCTCATCACGTTCGTTTTGCATTAGCTCTTTTGGTTCAGCCTCAGTTCGAAACGGTTTAGATGAAGCTGATGCGCTTTCTTGTAATGGTTCAACCCGCTCGTTATCAGATACTTCTGGGCGGTCTTTTTTTCTCACAGACCACAATCCATGTATTAATAAACCACCAATGACAACTACACTGATAATGATTAAAACCCATCTTAATTGTTCGGCCATCCCCTCACCTTTTATTATTTGATATGCCTAAAACCTGTATATTAATTAAAAATAATACACTTGTTATAAAAATTTATGCATGTGCAAGTTGCACAGCCTGCTCTATATCTACAGCAACCATACGCGATACGCCAGGTTCTGCCATAGTAACACCTGTTAATCTACCAGCCATTTCCATCGCAATTTTATTATGACTAATATAAATAAACTGCACTGATTGTGACATTTCTTCAACCAAACGGCAAAAACGCACAACGTTGGCATCATCTAATGGTGCATCTACTTCGTCCAGCATACAGAAAGGAGCTGGATTGAGCCTGAATATAGAAAACACTAATGATAATGCGGTCAGCGCTTTTTCTCCACCACTTAACAAATGAATTGTTGAATTTTTCTTACCCGGTGGTCGTGCCATTATACTAACACCACTTTCGAGTAAATCGTCACTGGTTAATTCTAAATACGCACTACCACCACCAAAAACTTTAGGAAATAGCTCTGCAAAGTCTTCGTTAACTTGATCGAACGTCGCTTTAAAGCGTATTTTGGTCTCACTATCAATTTTACGAATTGCACCTTCAAGGGTACTTAACGCTTTTGTTAAATCATCTAATTGATTATCAAGATAATCACTACGAGCTTTAGCTAAATCAAATTCTTCAATTGCCGCTAAGTTTACTGCACCTAATTTATCTAACTGATTAGTAAATCCGGTTAACTGATTTTGCGCTGCACTTAAATTCAATGAATCAGGTAATTCATCAAGTATTGCTTTTAAGCTTTGCTTTAGCTCTTCTAATGGCTCGAGCGCAACTTGCGCTTTTATTAGTAAGCTTTGCTCTTCAATTTTTAGCTTTTGATGCTGCTCTTGCAAGCCCACCAGCTCACCTTGTGAGTTTTTAAGACTTGCTTGCTTGCTATTTAAACTTTCTTTAGCGTGAGCTAATTCTTTTTGTAGCAATACCAGTGCCTGCTCGCCTTTTTGATGCTGCGCTAAAAACTGCGTTATTTTATCGCCCAGTTCTTGCTCTGGGATCAGCAGCTCTTCTATTTCATTGAGTAATTCTTGCGCACCTTCAGATGCACTAACGTGCTCTTGCTCTGCATGGCTCAATTTGGTTTGGCTTAACTGCCATTCACTGCGTGCCTTTTGCTCTGAGAGCGTTGCCTTATGCGCTTGCGTTTTATATTGCTCAAGCATGCTTAATGCTTCGCTATAACTTTTATCACTTTGTGAGCGCAGGCTATTTGCAGCGTCTACCTCATCCGCTAAGTTAAGTTGCTGCTCATTTAACACTTCAAATTGCTCTGTTTGCTCATCAAGCACTTTATTTAATTGCAAAAGCGCAGTGGTTAATTGCTGTTTTTGTTGCTGTAACTTTTCTAGTTGCAGCTTAAAGTGCGCTACTTGCTGTTTGAGCATATCGCTGCGTGTACCGGCTACTGCTATATTTTGCGCAAGCTCATGTATGGCTTCTTTTAGCTCGCTTTGCTCGTTAATTAACTTTATTTGATCAGCTGTATGTTCATCACGAGTGTGTGTTACTTGTTTTAGCTCATCCTCGGCATTGGTTAACTGCTGAGCTTTATCCTGCAATTGCTTATGTTTTAAAAGTAATGAGTTTTCTGCATTTCGATCGGCACTTACATGCCAGTTACGACCATATAAAGCACCGTTTTTATCCATAACGGCTGTATAATAAGCATCTTTTAAGAGCGTTAGATCACCGCTCTCGCTATAAGCAATGCGCGTTAAATGATCTGGGTACACGCCGCTTGTTATGAATGCAGCTAAGCTATTTTCAGCAATGTGCTTACCACTAATTGGCCACACACTATTATCAGCTTGCTGCTGACTTACATTTAAGTTCTCTAGCGATTTAAGTGCTTGCTCTATTAAGGGCTCAAAGTCTTCTTTAACACTTAGCTGATTAAACAAACCATTAGTACTTTCACTTTCTTCATCAAGCCCTAATGTACTTTTAAGCCCTGTTATACTAGCTTTTAACTCGTTTATTGTTTGAGTAAGCGTCGAATATTGCTTTTGTGAGTTATTAACACGCTCATTTTGCACTTCAAGCTTAGCACTGCACTGCGTGTGCGCTGTTTGTTTAGCAGCAAGTTCTTGGGTTAATGTTTGTGTTTGCTGTGTTTGCTGCGTTAATTGTTGTTCTACATCGCTACTTTGTAAGTCAGTAAGCTGCGTATTTAACTGATCAATTTGCTCGTTAACGTGGCTTATTTGCTGCTGAGTTTGTTTAATGTGACTGCTATGCAGTTGCGCATTATTATTAAGTTGTTGCTGTTGCTCACACAAAGTTTGCCAGTGTGTATTGTGGCGCTGCTTCAGTGCTAATAATTCCTCAAGCTCATGCGTTAACTTCCTAACTTGCTCTTCGCACATTAACGCGTTTTCACTTGCCTCTTGCAGGGCTTCATTTAGTTGCTCGCACACAATTTGCTGCTGCGTTTTAACTTCAGTGCTATGGGTTTGGCGTTGCTGTAATTTAATTAAATTTTGTTTAAGCGTTTGAGTTTGTTGCTTTACATTTATTTGCTGTTGCTCAGCGCGGGTAAGCTCGGTGTGTATTACATGTTGCTGATGCTGTGCATCGCTTAGTTTATCTTGCTTGGCTTGTACTTGCCCTTCTAAGCTTGCAAGTACATCGTCATGCCCTGAGTTAGCAGTTTTAAAAAAAGAAATTTGATCGTTCAGTTTTTTAATTAGAGTACTTTTTTCAAGTTGTTGCTGATGTAACTTTTGCCATTTTAAAACCGCAATTTGCCCTTTTAGCGTTCGCTCTTGCGCTTTTAACTCTCGGTATTTTTTTGCATCAACTGACTGCACAGCGAGTTTATCTAACTGGCTTTGCAGCTCTTTACGCACATCTAACAAACGTTCAAGGTTTTCGCGGGTGCTTTTAATGCGTGTTTGTGTTTCGCGGCGGCGCTCTTTGTATTTAGAAACACCAGCGGCTTCTTCTAAAAATACACGTAATTCTTGTGGTTTACTTTCTATTAAGCGCGAGATCATCCCTTGCTCAATAATCGCGTAACTACGCGGACCAAGACCTGTACCTAAAAATATATCGGTAATATCACGCTTACGGCATTTACTGCCATTTAAAAAGTACAGCGATAGCCCGTCGCGCGTTACTAAGCGTTTAATTGCAATTTGGTTTCTGTCGGCAAATGTATTAGAAGGACTACCTTTATCGTTATCAAAAACAAGCTCTACAGAAGCTTGTGATATGGCTTTACGATTAGTTGAGCCATTAAAAATAACGTCGGTCATGGCATCGCCACGCAGGTTTTTAGCAGAGCTTTCACCTAGCACCCATCGTACTGCATCAATAACGTTAGATTTGCCACAGCCATTAGGGCCTACAACACACGTCATTTGATCAGGAAATGGAATTTTAGTGGGCTCTACAAACGATTTAAAGCCCGCTAATTTAATAGTGCTTAAGCGCATCTTATTGTTATTACCAATTTATTATTGTTATTTGTCATAAACAATTTAACCCATAATTTACTAATAGATTAAGCTTGTCGTTTAAAGTTATCTAAAATAATACCGGTCGCCATTGCAACATTAAGTGACTCTGCTCCACCAAAAGCGGGAATGGTGATTTTATTGGTCACTAACTTTGCACATGTCTCGCGTATACCATGCGACTCACTGCCCATTAGCAAAACGCCTGAGCCCGTAAATTGGGTTTTATGTACACTTTGTCCATCTAAAAAAGCACCGTAAACAGGTAAATTTAAAGACTGTAAGTAATCAGGTAAATCTACTTGGCTTACCGATACCCTTACAAATGAGCCCATTGTGGCGCTAATTGTTTTAGGGTTGTAAGCGTCTGCGCTGTCGGTGCTAGTTACTATATGTTTAATACCGTACCAATCAGCTACTCTAATTATTGTGCCTAAGTTACCAGGGTCTGATACGCCATCAAGCGCGAGTATTAAGCCATTTGCTTGTGGTAAAGCTGCCTTTGGCATATCAACAATAGCAATGGCTGCATTATTGCTAACTAGCGTGCTCGCTTTAGTGAGGGTCTCTTCATCCGCTTCAATAAAATTAGCGTGCTGATACTCACCTTGGTACGCATTTATAAATTCGTTTGTAGCAAAAATATTAACCGCATTTAATGGGCTGTTTAATAACTCAAGTACGTTTTTTTCACCCTGTACAAGGTATTGATTATATTGCTTTCGGTACTTTTTTTGGCCAAGTTGGCGAATAAGTTTGAGTTGGTTTTTTGAAATCATAACAGCCCCATAAAATTATCCAGCAAGTATAACAGATTTCGTTATAACATCTGAACTCGAAAAGCAGCGAATAGGGCTAATTTATCTTACTCGCACTTCTTTCAAAGGTCAGATTAATGCGAATAAACATCCCTTTTATTGCCTCTAATTGGTTTGAATCACCAACAGATGCGGCTAATTCGTTATAAAGATTATCAGACGCTTGCTTAAAGTTTTCATCAAACTTACCTTTGGTAGCCAGCATAAATGCATCAGCCAACGTGCGTTGCCACTCATTTAAATATTTTAGCTTTGTGTCACCAGCAAGATTTTCGCAAATTGAGTTTAATCGCACTGAGGCATGTCCTAAGTTTAAACCGGTTAGGGCAAGGTCAGTAATGGCGCGTGAGTGTGAGCCCTGATCGTAATTAGTTAAGCGTATTAACCTATCTGCCATGCGGCGGTTGTACCAAATACTCGGAGTTTGATGGGTATTTATTTCGAGTAAATCTTTATAGGTAGCCTTAAAAACACGATGAACAAGTAACTGAACACTTGGCCCTGTAAATAACTGAAAAATCC
This sequence comes from Pseudoalteromonas sp. SWYJZ19, assembly GCF_015864375.1. Classification (NCBI taxonomy): domain Bacteria; kingdom Pseudomonadati; phylum Pseudomonadota; class Gammaproteobacteria; order Alteromonadales; family Pseudoalteromonadaceae; genus Pseudoalteromonas; species Pseudoalteromonas sp. SWYJZ19. The sequence goes on along the minus strand of NZ_JADYXI010000025.1, from coordinate 40,906 downwards.
AAAATAAAATACTCACGCCAGCAAAAATCGCGATTGCAGAGCTGAGTGTATAATCAATTGAAAAAGCTAGGCTCATATCCGTGCTGGGTCTAACCAAAATAGTAAATGGAATACAAAACCCTAAGCCGTATGGCAGCGTTTGTTGATCAGCGAGTAACAGCAAACCCAAAAAATACGGACCAGCTAATACAAGCAACAATATTTCTAATTGCCCACCACTTTGCGACAGTAAATTTAACGCATAAAAAATAGTTACAAAAGTAGCAACAATTATACCTGCCAATAAACGTTTAATTACAACCTGTAAAATAGCCAAGGGTATTCTCGACAGCATTATCGAAAATATGACCGGTAATATCATAATTAATAATGCAGCTGAAGAACCTGTATTAATCCAAATAAATGCGCCGATAGAAAACACCAAAGCAGTTCTAAATCCAACAATAATGCCAGCTAATGGGTCGCGATATGTAAGCATACTGGGTGCATTTAATAATGTTTTATCGCGTTGTTCTAAAGCTCTGTATGCCCGTAGTAAAATTGTTAAGTCGGCTGCCACTTCTAAGCTCACATTGAGCATGTGAGATTCAAATGGCGAATCACACATCGTATTTGCTCTATAGTCGGTTAGCTCTTTACGCAGCGTTTTAACTTGTTCGGCGCAGTAATCAAAATCGTCAGATTCTTTAATTTGCGCGAATACGTGTTTAAGTTTACTTATTAATTTGTCTAATGTGGGAGTAATAAGGTCTGCGTGGTTTCGTTGCAGGCGACCAATTATTTGAATTGAAGCCAGTAAAGAAAGTACTTTTTGCGACAATTGATTTGCAGCACGTGAGCGCCCTGGACCTTTTGGCCCTTCGTACCTTACTGCGCTGGAGTCTTCGTTTATTGATCCTAATGTTGCCATAATGCCATCTATTTGCTGATGGCGATTTTCGTGCGAGCCTTTAGAATCAAGCTCAGTTACTAAATAATCTAACGTTTGGTTTATAACCGACCGCGCTTGTACTTGCAGTAAGTGTTTAACTTTTACAGGCCAAAACAAATGGCTCACAAGGCCTGCACATATTGAGCCTATTACTATTTCACTCACGCGCGCTTGTGCAATATCAAATATGCTTTGGCTGCTCACCATTGCCGGAGTAACCATGACTAAAAGTACAATAATAGCGGCTGTTACACCTGCCATAGCAAACGCATAAACAAAGTTTGCTTGGCGTACCATTGCCGATAACGCAGAGTTTACCCCCAACCATAATGCCAATGCACCGAGCGCTAAATAAGGGTAGAGAATTAACTGAGTTAAAAGCAATATGCCAAATAAACCACCCACTATGGTGCCTATTATTTGGCAAATTGCTTTTTCAATAACCAATCCGCTTTGCGGGCGTAATTGCAAAAATATAGCCGAGACTAACGCCCAATAAGGTCTTTCAAGATTAAGCCACATAGCAATAGTAAGCGCCATTACCATGGCTATAACGCCCTTAGTCGCAAAAATAATTGCCTGTTTTTTAGGAAAAAACAAATTTTGTAATACAACGCCCACTGTCTTCCCCTTAACGTGTAGCGAGATGTATTGTGGCGGTCATTCCTGCGCTTAACTGTGTATCTTCGCGCAATGAATCTAACTTAATATCAACAGGAATACGTTGCGATAAACGTACCCAATTAAATGTTTGTTGTACTTGTGGTAAAAGCTGCCCGTTACTTTGTGTATTCGTATTTGCAATTGCTTTACCTACACTCACTACATGCCCCGTTAATTGCTTACCACCGCTTAGAAGCGCTATTTTAGCTTTTTGATCAGGATAAATAAGCGGTATTTTACTCTCTTCAAAGTAACCCGTTACGTAAAATGAATCTGACTGCACGATAGCAAACACAGGTGTGCCTTGAGCTACATAGTTACCTTGGCGTAAATTCAGATTAATTATTTGTCCCGATGCAGGCGCAACAATTTTAGTTCTATCAACATTTAATTGCGCAATTGTTTGCTCTGTTTTAGCTAGGTTATAATTTGCCTCAGCAATTTTAGTATTGATACGTGTTGATTCTAGCGTTTCTTCACTTATTGCCTGTTGAGTGTTTAGCTCAACACGTCTTTCGTATTTATGTTTAGCAAGCTCCCATGTATATAGCGTATTTTCTGTATTGGCTTTACTTTTATCAAGCGCTGCTTGGTAACGCTTTTGATCAACATTAAAAAGTACTTCGCCTTTTTGTACGTTTTGACCATCTTTAATGTTTAAAGCAGTCACCCAACCCGACACGTCTGGAGCAACTGTAACTATGTCTGCTCGAATGCGACCGTCGCGCGTCCAAGGAGTATGCATGTAGTCAGTCCATACCCAACGCCCAGCAAAAACCGCAGCTATAACAACCAAGATAGTAAAAGTAATACGCAGATATTTAATCATTCAATTTATCTTCCACTTAGTAAATAGACGGCCAGTGCCAAGTAACAAACAAATAGTGACACTTCAAACCAAGCCACTTTCCAAATACGGTCATGCCAATCTAGTCGATGCAAAGCAAAACGAGTCAGCGCTGTTAAAATAAACGCAATTGGGAAGTAAACAATCAGCGGGCTAAACTCTAATCCCCCTAACACGACTGCTTGAAACATAATAAATATCCTAATGTTATTTAAAGCGGTGATAAAAGCTGTAAAACCTAAATAAATTTACATCCTCACTACTCTTACAATCTATTATTTTGGCATATAAATCAATTAGCTTAATTGTACGTAGGTGTGCTTAATACATAATTAATGCCATTACATTTAAGCAGCATTAACTATGTATAGTAGCTAAATCGCATATTAAAAAGCTAAAGATCCCAGTTACCAGCCAAATAAATAAAACCAGCGAGGTTTATTTATAAAAAAGTATTAGAGTATTTAACTCAATACTTAAAACGCCTATTTATGGCTGTTTACAGAAGGGTGAGATAATTATAAACATTGAATTTTGCACTAAAAATGGGTAAATTAACAAAAAAACAACATGGATATAATTTTAATGGAATCAATACACCCTACCCCATCTGAAACAACCCCACCAATAAATGAGCCTGCTGAACCAATTTTTAGCGGAAAAGTGCAGTTTAGTGGTAAAGGCGGTGAGTTTTTTGGAATTTGGATTGTAAATATATTACTTAGCGTTATTACGCTTGGCATATACTCAGCGTGGGCTAAAGTACGTACGCATCGCTATTTTTACGGCCACACCCGTATAGATGGTCATAGCTTTGACTACCTAGCAACGCCAATACAAATTTTAAAAGGTCGGATTTTAGCGGTTATTGTATTTTTTATTTATACATTTTCTATTAGCTTTATGCCTATTTTAGGCCTGTTTATTGCTCTTGGTTTTATCTTTTTAATGCCATGGATTATTAACCAAGGTTTACGTTTTAATCTGCGTATGACCCGCCATCGTAATGTTCGCTTTGCTTTTAAAGGCAGCTATGGCGAAGCCTTTGTTAACTTTATACTTTTACCTATTGCCAGCATATTTACGCTTTATTTATTAATGCCTTACGTTATAAAACGTATTGATAGCTATATCCATAGCAATATTAGTTATGGCGACAAACCGCTTACTGTAAATCTAAAAGGCGAAACCTATTACTTAACAGCGCTTATTTGCTTTGTAGTGAGCTCTATCACCATGGTGGTATTTATGGGGATTTTAGGATTATTTGGCCTCAACTTAGTAGATATTGAAAATCAACAAAATTTAGAAAACTCTGCAGCTATGGTTATGCTTCCTATCTTTATGATGATTGCCTATGTGCTAATGATTGCCATTGTTTCTGCTGTATGGCACGCCGCTATTAGAAATCACATTTTTGATAACAGCTATTTTGAAGGCGTTGCTACATTTAAATCAGAGCTAAAACCAATTCCTTTCGCTGTTTTACTATTAACTAATATGTTGGCTATTGTATTTTCTTTAGGCCTTGCATACCCATGGACAAAAGTACGTACATCAAAAATGCTCGCTGATGTAACTAACGTCACTATTTATCCTGGTGCATTAAACCTAATTGATACCGCGCAAGAACAGCAATCATCATTTGCTGAGGAAGCTGCAAACGTATTTGATATTGACCTTTCTCTAACTTAAGAGCTCACTATGCATGTAAAGGGACATTTTTTCCCCATCGCATCGAGTAACTATCAAGTGTGTGTTGCAACTATTAGCGACACACACATTGAAGTTATCAACGATGAACACGTTATAGCTCGCCACGCAATCTCAAGTCTAAAATTAAGTTCGGGGATGGCAGGACTTGCCGACGAACTAAACTTTGAAGATGGCAGTCGTTTTATTCCTCAAAATGTAAGTTACAGATGGCCATTTAAAGAAAATAACCATCACATAATGGAGCGCCTTGAAAAAAGTAAATGGGCAATTTTAGCTGCAGTCATATTTACACCGCTTTTTATGTGGTTAGTACTTTATAAAGCGGTACCGGCCATTGCTGTTTACAGTGTTGATACCTTGCCACGAAATGTTGTGGAACAAATGGGGGAGCAAAGCTTTACACTAATTAAAAAGATTGCGCTTGACCCAAGCGAGCTGCCCGCAGAGCAACAAGCTAAAGTACAAGCGCATTTTACAAGTATGCTTAATGCGTTATCGCTTGATCAATCGGTTTATAGATTATCGTTTTATAAATCAGACAGCTTTGGTGCTAACGCGTTTGCACTACCCCATGGTCGTATCGTGGTCACAGATGATTTAGCAAATTTACTTGCCGATAAACCCAATGCACTAAAAGCGGTATTGCTACACGAGATGGGCCATGTAGTCCACCAGCATAGCGTACGTATTACAGCACAATCTGCCGCAAGTACGATTGTGCTAGCGGTTGTATTTGGTGATTTAGAAGGGGTTGCAGAGGTTGCATTAGGTACGGGTGCATCGTTTGCTCAGCAAGGGTTTTCACGAGATATGGAACGCGAGGCAGATACCTTTGCACTCATTCAATTAGAGTCGCTTGGGTATTCGAGTAATGATTTTGCTGATGCAATAGAAGCGCTGCAAGAAAGCCATACCAGCGAAAACGAGCACCTCGAAAAAGTAAATGACTTTTTAGAGTATTTATCTAGCCACCCAAGTGCACAAGAGCGTATTAATAATGCTAGGAAATAATCGCGGTTATATTCAACTTGCTCGTTACATAGTGAGTTTAAGTTGGATATATCATGGCTTTTTTCCAAAGCTTTATCATATTGCACCACTTGAAAAATTAATGACTGGCAGTGCTGGTTTTTCAGCAGAAGTGTCTGACTTAATTACACGTTCGGCGGGTTTTGGCGAAATTATATTTGGATTGTGTTTATTTGTGTTTTATAAAAATAAACACTTAGTAATTTTAAATATTTTAGCATTAATTGGCCTTCTACTCGCTGTAGTTGCAGTGCAGCAACAATTGCTTATTGAAGCATTTAACCCTGTAACTACTAACCTGCCTCTTATTGGGCTAAGCGTTATTTGGTTAAAGGAAATTAAGCTGCTGAATAATCGATACCTCTAAGTAAAAAAAGGGTATGCAAGCGCATACCCTTTTTTGTAGTATTTAATTTGTAAAATTAGTACTTATTTTTATGCGTCCACAAATGCAGTAATTCGCTCGCAATGGTTGCTGCGGCAATTGCGGTAAGCTCACTTTGGTCGTACGAAGGTGATACTTCTACCACATCCATACCTACCATGTTTATGCCTTTTAGCGCACGCAGTACTTTAAGTACTTTATCTGACGTTAAACCACCGCACACAGGAGTGCCTGTACCAGGCGCAAACGCAGGGTCTAAACAATCTATATCAAACGTTAAGTAAACAGGTAGGTCACCTACTCGTTCAAGTATTTGCGCTGCAATATCATTTGCATGTAAATCGTTGGCTTGCATTGCATCAATCACAGCAAACTCATGTTTACTTTGATCAAAGTCGGTACGAATACCTATTTGTATACTGTGCTCAACATCAATCAGCCCTTCCATTGGTGCATGATAAAACATAGTGCCGTGATCAAAACGCGAGCCATTGCTATAGGTATCGGTGTGCGCATCAAAGTGCACTAACGCCATTTTGCCATGTATTTTTGCATGAGCGCGTAATAGCGGAAGCGTCACAAAGTGATCGCCCCCTAAACCTAATAGCGTTTTACCTTGGCGAAGTATTTGCTCAGCAGCCATTTCTAGTTGCGCAGTAAAATACTCAGGATCGCCAACAGGGTAAGTAAAGTCCCCTGCGTCTGCCACTTTTAAACGCTCAAATAACGGGAACGTCCACGGGTACTTAGTGTCTTCCCATGCTAAATGAACCGACGCACGACGAATCGCATCCGGACCTAAACGTGCACCAGGGCGACCCGATGTCGCTAAATCAAACGGTAAGCCTAAAACGACTACGTCTGCATCAATTGCATTAATATTTTGCACCATAGGACGACGCAAAAACGTCATCCCATTTGAGTACAATGAGTGATCTGCGTGACCAAACAAAGTCGACATTGCTTATAACTCTTCTAAATAAGTGTAGCCATCAAGGCCGCTTTGCAACTCGTCTAAAACGCTTTGCTGTTCGTGTTTTTCAATTTTAGTGCTTACTAACTGCTCGTATGATTGCTGAAAACTTTCAACATCTAAATGTACATAGCGCATCATATCGGCAACAGTGTCGCCTTGGTTTATCTCGGTAATACTTGCAACGCCTTGCTCATCCATATTAACAATTGCGCTGTGCGTATCGCCAAACAAGTTATGCATGTCACCTAGAATTTCTTGATAAGCACCCACCAAGAAAAAGCCCATTAAATAAGGTTTATCAGCGCTAAACTCTGGTACAGGTAGTGTGCTTTCAATGCCTTGTCCATCTACGTAATGCTCAAGTGCACCGTCTGAATCACAGGTTATATCAAGTAATACAGCACGTTTTTTTGGTGCTTCAGTTAAGCCACTTAATGGCAATACCGGAAACACTTGATCAATGCCCCATGCATCTGGAAGCGATTGAAATAACGAAAAGTTTACAAAAAACTTATCGGCTAAACGTACGTTTAACTCGTCAATAATAGGACGATGAAAACGGTTTTTGTTATCCATGTGCTTGTTAAGTTCATAACAAATACGAATATTAATTTGTTCAGCCCACGCACGCTGCGCTAAGTCTAATAAACCGAGTGCAAATTGGTTATGCGCTTCAGCTAAATCACCTTGGCTGTCGTGATAAATTTCAATTAATGCACGGTCATCCGTTAAATCAGTTAATTGCACAAACGATGCCCACATGTTTTTTAATAAAAGTGGTGCATCTGCCGCTGGCGCTACTAACTCTTCTGGCGTGTAACTTTCAGTACCAATAACATTAGAAATAAGCACAGCATGATGCGCTGTAAGCGCACGACCCGACTCAGAAATAATAGTCGGCATTGGTTGCTCATATTGCTTACATGTATCACCAATGGTGTACACAATGTTATTTGCATATTCAGCTAAGCTGTAATTCATAGAGTTATGCGATTGGCTACGTGTGCCGTCGTAATCAACAGCTAATCCACCACCTACATCAAGGCAATCAATTTCTGCGCCTAACTTACGTAGCTCACAGTAAAAACGCGCCGCTTCGCTTACACCTAAACGTACGTCACGAATGTTCGCCATTTGTGACCCTAAGTGAAAATGTACTAGCTGAAGTAAATCAAGCTGGTTTGCGTCTTTTAAACGATTAACTACATGCAAAACTTGCGATGCAGATAGACCAAATTTTGATTTTTCGCCGCCACTCGCTTGCCATTTACCTTTACCTTGCGATGCTAAACGTACACGAATACCAATGCGTGGTTTTACGTTAAGCTCTTTTGCTTGGCTAAGTACCATGTCTAGCTCAGAAAGCTTTTCAAGTACGATATACACTTTATGACCTAGCTTTTCGCCAATAAGTGCTAAACGTACGTATTCTTTATCTTTGTAGCCGTTACATACAATAACCGCGCTGGTTTTTTCAGCCAGTGCTAGTACCGTAAGTAGTTCAGGCTTGCTGCCTGCTTCTAAACCAAGTTGCTTTTTTTCTACTTGTGCTTGGCTTGCTACTATTTCTTCAACCACTTCACGTTGTTGGTTTACTTTTATTGGGTAAACTAATAGGTAGTCTTTAGGGTAACCATAGTTTTCAATCGCAGTATTGAATGCGCCGCATAAGCTGTGTACACGATGGTGTAAAATTTGCGGAAAACGAACTAAAGCAGGTAAGCTTAAACCTTTCTCTTGTAGTTGCTTTGCGATATCTGTTAATGCAATGGTTTGCTCTGGTGCATGAGCCTTGGGTGCAACATACACATCACCTTGATCATTAATACCAAAAAAACCTTGGCTCCAATGACGAACATTGTAGCTCGTACGAGCTTGTTCTAGTGATGTTGTTTCTTTCATTTATCTTTCTCTTTTATTTAATTAATGCCGACTCGGCTAGTGCCGCGCATTAAAAGAAAAATAGACATTCAAGTCCAACAAGTATTTTTACTCGTAACGAGTGATTTTTAATATTGATAAAACGACCAATCACGTATTGCTCTCTAGCGTATATAAAATATGGCGTTGATGACTATTAAAGATAAGGAAAGTTGTAAAAGTGACAATTTTAAAATCACTTATTATAAATTTTATTAGCAAAAATGAGCTGCCCGAATAAATTAAGGACGTGCAACCTCTTCGCCCGATATTTCTGGCTGTTCAGCCAGTTTATTGTGGTTAAGTAATACATATATATTTTTTTAATATATGGGTAAATTTGTCCCCCTAAAACGTTCAACGTCAATCTAAAAAAACATAACCGTTCATCAATACTTATAGTGAGTATTCATATCAATAAAAATAAATACAATTTCACCTTCAATACATTTTTGCTGCTGGGGTTTTGGTAGCCTATAAATAAAAAACGCAAAAAAAAGATAGCTAGCTGCTATACATGCAAAAATAATCACAAGACATGAAATGTTCATCTTTTTCCTTATTTGAAAAAAGCGCTAGTTAGGTATTCAAATTAAAACTTTAGAGCATCTTATTACAGTAAATAGATAATTAGCGTGCGGGATTTTGTGACGTTTTAATAAGGGTAAGGTAACCATTCTTGCCAATTAAAGCTTTCGTTATACATCTCATCAACTATATCCATATACTCTGACTTTGTAGCTAAGAGGTACGCTTGCCTCTCTTTTGGGCTCATATAGGCAAGCCAATAAGGGAGATAACCTGGGTAGTCTACCCCAAACATATCTTCAAAAAATCGGCTTTCAGGAAGCTCAAGGGTGATTTCATTATGAGTAAGCTTTGGCATAATATTAATTAACTCTATTGCTTAAGATTGATATTCCGACCACATATCTGAATCGTCTATTAAAGTTAACGTTTTCAAATCAAAATATGCACACACATTATTAATTGCCATAGCCTTATGTAAGCTAACGCCTTTAAACGATGATGACTCTAGTGCTGTATATAACCACGATGCAACTTCAATATCTGTAGCTCTTGATATATCTTTGTAAAATTCAGAATCCATGTAGTTGTCAATCAAGCTTTCTAAAGGTTCATCTAGAACAGCAAGTGCGCCAAAATCCATTCCTGGTTTATAAATTTCATTTGCATCATTTGTCATGTAAGTAAACGACAGGTTGTAAGGACTACCCAGAGGGATCCAGATTACAATTTTATCTGCCTCATCGGGTATACCCATTTTATAGATGGATTCAAACGCAGCAGTAAGCTCGGTAATATGGCTTTTTAAAACCATTCGTATTTCTTTTAATGCAGATTCTATTTCCATCCAATTCCCTTTACAAACATAAAATTGAGAATAGATACTACCGTAATTAATCATTTTACAAGCAAGTATCTATCTCAAAATTTTATTTAGGTATTATTTTTAGCTCTTATTCAGCAAGCGCCATTGTGGCAAGCTTCATTGTGCTTTCAAACGATTTAGTACCCGCTATAAATAAACCATTGTGACAGAACACGGCATCATCAATACCTGTTTCATCTACAAACGCTTGATCAGATAAGCCAGACCACGCTTTAGGAAGCGATTTTTTATCTTCAAACGACCCAGGCTCAACAGGCACCGTTTGTAATATCCACTGCCCTGAGTGAGACGGATAAACCATGTATAGTGCGTCACTTGATAAAATATGGACTGTTTTTTTCCACGGTGTGTACTTTTCAAGCACGATTACTCTGGCATCGTCTGCATTTTCAATTGCTTTGGCAACAATTTCTTTTGCATTAACACTACCGTGAGCTGAAGCGATAAAACGAACGAGCATACGCGCTGCAAATTCAACAGCTTCATCAAAACAGGCATCAAAGTTACTTTCTTCTTCCCATGTAGGGTTAAACATTGAAATTGTTTGACTCAGCGTTATGCCCTCAACCACACCTTTTACGTAACCGCAGTCAATGGCATCAATAGTCGATACCAGGCCAGAGTCAACTCTATCTGCTACTGCTTGATTATCATTACAAAGCGTTAAACCGTACTTTTTCCAAATTAAACCAAATGATGAATAAGGAGTGCCATTTTCACGCTCACCCGCACCACCGCGTTGATGATGATCAAATCGACCTGTATCTGGGTTATATTCGCCGCCTACATCAACAACAATATCAGCACTTTCTATAAGCGCTTTATCGCGAGTACGAACAAGCTTAAACGCTGGCAAAATATGTTTAAGTACCGCAATACTAAAAACGTCGTCTGCATGAAAATTACCATTGTGGGTTACTACTGTTATTTCGCTCATTGGTTTATCGCTACTATTAGAAAAGATAAAAATTCTCGCTTTGTAAGTTAATTACTAATTATCGAGACAGATTTTATACGAAGACAGGTGTTAAAAACAGTGAAGTATTTTTTGCTTAGCTATAAAAGGAGTTTTTATAGTTATTAGTTTTAAGTATAGCGTTTATTGCAAGGTAATAATGGGTGATTGCAGGAAAGGGTATTTACGACACGTTAAACTTTAACATGCCGCAGAGCTAGTTAACTTATTGGCTAAGCCCTAGTTCCATAAATACACTTTGTGGATTATCGACATATGAGCCAAAGCTGCCACAACGTTTAAAGCCTAAATTTTCATATAAACTGATAGATTTTATTTGCTTTGGGCCTGTTTCTAAACGTATTAACGGGATTTGCTTTTCACCAGCTTGATGCAATAAAATTTGCATAATACGTCTCGATAGCCCTTTACCACGATGGCTTGGTTTAACGTATAAACGTCTTATTTCGCCATAAGGTTGAGTATCAAATTTCTCGACAATCGCACCGCAGGCAATAATTCCCTCTTCGGTTTTTAAACCAATAGCATATACATTAGGTGAGGTTAATTCGTCTAACTCAAGAGACTGAGCTGTTGCAACAGGGTACAACGAATTTATAAGTCGGTCTATATCGTCAAATACGTTAACTACATCGGGATCACTTGGATTCAAATCAACTAACTGCATAAAGCTTCCATTCATTGTTATAAGTTTATTAAGCTTTAAATAATATATTTAAGCGGACGTAGCTTAGCACTGTTTAACAAAAAAATCTTTAGGGGAGACTGCATTGTGAAATTTCATCACTAAGAGCAATAAATAATCCAGTACCAAAATGAGCAGTTAGATTATTGTTATTAAATTGCGTTGAGCTTTAAGTAATTAGATCGTGAGGCTTATTTTTAGCGTTATGCCATTTTAAATAGCGCTCCTTATCCATTGGTTTTGCGATTAAGTAACCTTGCATCGAATCAATATTCATTTTTTTAAGTAAATTGTACTGCTCAGCGGTCTCTACACCTTCTGCCACTACCGCTAAGTTTAAGCTTTTCCCTAAGCTGATAATTGTTTTCGCGATATTAAAACCAATCTCATTGTCTAAAATTTTATCAATGAAGCTCTTATCTATTTTTAGTTCTTTAACAGGAAACGCACTTAAATAAGCTAAGCAAGAATACCCAGTTCCAAAATCATCAATCGAAAACAAAAAGCCTGCAGCAATAAGCTCTTTCATTTGTTTAATTGTATATTCTATATCGTTTGAGAGCATTGACTCGGTTATTTCTAACTTAATTTGTGAAGCTCGAATATCAAACTCGCTTATAGTACTAAACAGCTCCTTTTTTAAATTTGATGAATTAAACTGACTTTGGCTAATATTAATTGAAACACAGAACGAATCGTCAATAGCGCTGGCTTCTTTAAGTTCATTAATTAAAATACATATATCGCGTAATACTGCATTTTGTAGTTTTTGTATAAGTCCGTACTGCTCAGCTATAGGTATAAATTCATTTGGCGCTATAAGGCCTCTTTGCGGATGGTTCCATCTAATTAGCGCTTCAGCTCCAATAATATCTCCGCAAGTATTAACTTGTGGCTGAAAATAAGCACAAAATTCATCAGAAGCAATAGCTCTAACAATGTCGGTTTCAAGCTCGGTTTGCTTTTCAAGCAGTGTTTGCGACGCTGGATCGTAAAAGCTACTGCTGTTTCCGCCTTTCTTTTTAGAGCGATACATAGCAGTGTCGGCAAACTTTAATATATTGTCAGTTTGTGCGTTTACGCTGTCAATTAGGCAAATACCTATGCTGCAACTTACTTGAAAGGCAAGTTCGCCTACTTCAAAATTATCATGAAACACGCTCTGGATTTTTTTTGCCACGGATTCGCATTCATAAATTGCCTGCTTTGTATTTTCACCTATGTCTTCAAGTAAAATAATAAACTCATCGCCACCGGCTCTAGCTAACGTGTCTGAGCTTTTTATTATGGCGTTTAATCTTTTTGATAGCTCTACAAGCACTTCGTCTCCAGCACTGTGCCCCAACGAATCATTAATACGCTTAAAGTTATCTAAATCTAAAAACAACAAAGCTCCAATATTTTTTATACTTTTGATGCTCTCTACGCACGTGTTTAACCTATCGCTAAGCATTCTTCTATTTGGCAAATTGGTGAGTGGGTCATAAAATGCAAGCTTATGGACTTCTTGTTCTGCTTTTTTCCTTATTGAAATATCCCTGGCCATCCATACAATATGCCGTTTTGTCGGGTTCTCAGGGTGGTAATGATCTAAGGCAGCGGCTCGTCCTTCAAAAACTATATTCCCCTTCGGGACATCTAATTCATATTCAAATATTTGCATATCGTTAGTCGACAACGTTTTTGCAATGACTCCCATTATCATTTGCGCATCTTTTTGAGGAAGTAAGTCTTTAACATTTTGACCAATAATATCCATGGTCGAATCAAGCAGTAACTCATTAGAAGTACCATAAACATCGGTATATATGCCGTCTTCACTTAAAATGAGGATGAGATCGGGCATTACTTTGGTAAAGGCTTTAAATTTTTCATTACTGTGCTGTAAATTAGCGACAAGCTGTTTTGCCTTCTCAAATTCGTTACTTTTCTCAAGAGCAATACTTGAAAAGTGTACAAAAAAATCTATTAATTCTAACTCTTGCTCTGATGGGGCTTTAGGGCTGCTGTGATAGATAGCAAAGGTGCCTAACAAATCAGCTTGAGTTGACATAATAGGCGTTGACCAACATGACTTAAGATCAAACTTTAACGCTAAGTCTTTAAAATCCACCCACAGTGGTGAAGTTTCAATATTTTCTACAATTATGCGCGATTTCGAAAATGCAGCAGTACCACATGAACCCACTTTTGGCCCTATGTAAACTCCATTAAGCAAACCACAGTACTCTGGATGAATATTAGGGGCTGCACAATGAAAAAGCTGCTCGCCTTTAGCTGATAAAATGGAACACCTAGCAGATTCATCATCCATAATTTTTTCTATCGATAAACAAATTTCAGTAAGCACCTCATTTAAAGGTGCCCCTAATGCAATTTTAGATAAAATGCCTTGCTGGTGAGATAATAACTTTTTTAACCTGTCCGTACCCATTTTCACTTGCTCGCATTATTTATACATATTGATACAACAAAAGCCTCAAGCAGATGCTTTTTTTACTATGTAGTAAAGTTCAGTATAGTCATGATTAGTAAGTTTATTATTTTATTAATAAAAAACTAATCTGGCCTATTTTGATCAATCATAATTGCATATTACTAAACATCTGTAGTTACCATATAACCAAAATAGCAACATTAAAGCTAACACTTTGTTACCTAAAAATACTGTTTAAAATTACTCAGCTATTTATACAAGTGCAAATGGAAAATATTTTTTGAGGTAGCTGTGCAGATCATACAAGGTATGGAATATTTTTTTCGGGATTTAAATTAATTAGCCAAAAAGGGTTAAAGCGTTTTGTGCTTATCCCGCTTTTAATTAATATTTTACTATTTGGTAGCTCGTTGTTTTTTATTTTTCTGGTCAAGCGACTGTTTTAGCTACATAAATAACATACTACCCGAGTGATTAAGCTGGCTTGAGTGGTTAATGTGGCCAATCGCAGTTTGGTCGTATTATTTGGCTACAGCATGCTATTTACTATAATCACTAATTTTATTATACCAATCTGCTTATATATGGGGTCTATTTAACGTTAAGAAAATTACGCTAGAACTAGGCAAAAATTTTTGTATCTAGTTGTTCTAAATAAAAAATTTTTAACGACGTTGTAGTGCAATTTGATTCGTTAAATTGATCAAAGATTTATGCAGGTTGGTATTACAGCCCCATTCAATGCTTTATTAAGCGAAAAAGTTGAGCTTTATTTAACGGGCCAAATAATTAGCGATATGGCTTTTCTGAATTAGTTAAAGATGTACCTGGAATGCTTGCCCGTGAGTGGGCAAAGCTGTGCTACTACCCTCTATGCACTATTGGATTTTTTATATTACTTTGGGTTTTATTGGTCAAGTATTATGGGGTTTATTTACGTGTTGGATGTGTGCGGTGCAATACGAAGACTATGCGTTTGATAACCATAAAATTGACTTTAAGCAGATGAAAGACGATTTAAAAGCTAAGCAAGGTGTATCGTACGGATTTGGTTTTGCTGTTATGTTATTAACCGCTATACCATTTATAAACTTAATCGTTATGCCTATTTGCTGTGTGATTATGCTCACCGAGCCTTTAATTTTAATCCTTGCTTTAACCCTTATTGCTGGTGCTGCTGCACTGCAAAGTTTACTTGGTTTTGGCTTAGGGGTTATTGCTACGCCAATTTTAGTATTGATTAATCCTGCTTTTATACCCGCCCCTATTTTGCTTCTAGGGCTAGGCTTATCGCTATTAAGTACACTAAATAATAAAAAGAACATACAGATTAGTCGTATTAGCATTACTTTATACGGGCGTTTTAGGTAGACGTTACCCTAGCTATAGCCGCGGTGTAACCAACTTAATAACCTCTGATGACAAGCAAGCGTTAACCATTATTTGTAGTTCAAGGGTCGATTTAATACCAATCTGCTTATATACGGGGTCTATTTAACGTTAAGAAAATTACGCTAGGACTAGGCAAAAATTTTTGTATCTAGTTATTCTAAATAAAAATTTTTTAACAACGTTATAGTGCAATTTAATTCGTTAAATTGATCAAATATTTATGCAGGTTGGTATAACTACCTCACTTAAAAGTGATAACAGTTATATGATTAGCGCTGAAAAATTGAAAAAAACAAAAATTACTCAGTTAATCATGGGATCGGAATTGACGAAGATATTTGGCTAAAAATAAATTATCTCGGTATGGGGGTCTTGGTAGAAAACCCCGACCACTCTAGACTCGATGCAGGGGGCGCTAATCTATAAATAAGATTGATTACCTCACGTTGGGCAATCAATCCTTTATTTAGCTTTAATACCTATTGCTTATAAACCTTGCTCAGTAGCCATTTTTTTCGCAATTTGTGGGGCAGTCCAAAGTGATGGTAACAACACAAATGATACAGGTACGGCGGTTACTACAATAAACGACTGCAGTGCAGAAATACCACCTGAACCTATCGAAATTAATATTGCTGCCATAACCCCCATCATAATGCCCCAAAACACTCTAACGGGTGTTTGCGGATGATCGTTACCCGTCATTACCATAGATACCGAGTAGGTCATGGAGTCACCTGTGGTTGCTACAAATATTGTGGTTAAAATTAAAAACAACACCGATATAACAAAGCCCATAGGCAGCTGCTCAGTAATAGCCAACAGTGCAGCGGGTAAATTTAAGCCCGCAAAGGGTTCTGAAATAACACCCGGGTTTGCTAACTCAAAAAATATACCTGAACCACCCACTATCGTAAACCAAAAACAAGTAATAACAGGAGCAATTATTGAGATAAGCGTGATCATTTCGCGAATAGTACGGCCGCGTGAAATTCGTGCAACAAACATAGCCATTAAAGGTCCATAACCTAAAAACCAGCCCCAAAAGAATACCGTCCACCAGTCTAACCAGGCGGTATCGGCACGAAAAGTGGCCATAGGAATAAAGTTATTAATATAAAGCCCAAACGAATGAATATAGCTATCAAAAATAAAAGCTGTAGGCCCCATCAGCAAAATAAACAGCATTAACGCTACGGCTAAAATTACATTAAAGCGACTGAGTAATTGAATTCCTTTAGTGACGCCACTTACAGCAGATAGAGTATAAATTGCAATTAAACCAAATAAAATAGCCACTTGAGTGGTGTAAGTATCTGGAATACCAAATAGCTTTTCTAAACCAAAACTTACTTGCAACCCTAAAAAACCAATAGGGCCTACCGTGCCTGCTACTACAGCTATAACACAACACGAATCGACAATAGCACCAAATGCGCCTTTCATTACGCGCTCACCAAATACCGGATACAACAAAGTACGTGGCTTAAGCGGTAAACCTTTTTCGTAATGTAAATGCATATAAACTATGCCTGTAAGGCTGCCTAAAATAGCCCAGGCTAAAAACCCCCAATGCATAAAGCTTTGCGCTAAAGCATTAAATGCAGCCTCTTTAATCCCTGACTCACCACCAAAAATTGGCGGCGGCGAAATAAAATGCGCCATGGGCTCAGCAGCAGCCCAAAACACCCCACCACCAGCAAGGAGTGTACACATAATAATGCTGATCCACTTAAAGGTGTTAATCTCTGGCTTTTTTAAACCACCTAATACCACTTTTCCGGTACGTCCAAAGGCTAAAAACAACCCAATTATAAAGGTCGAAAGCAATAATATTTGCCAAAAGGCACCAAACGTCTTAGTAGAAAAAGCAAAGGCGGTATTGATCCAACTCGACATCAAATCAATATCATAAAGTGCTAGCACAGCAAATAGCACAAGAATGCCACCACTGATTAAAAATACCGGTATATCTACCCCTACCAAATACTTTATTGTAGATGAATGCTCATCCTCATGTTGTTTTGTTACTCCAGTAGTGCTCATTTATCGTCTCTTGATGGATTTTTAGTTACCGACATAGCGACATACCACAACACCCACCCTAAATACGAAATGAAGCGACGCGAATCAAAAGGTTAAATTATCTTTCGATCTTACTTTATTCCGAGTTTAGAAAATGCCATAACAAATATCTTAACTGCCAACTTGTAAATATTTTACCCTTTTCAGCCACCTAATCCAACGGTACTCTAATTATTAATAGTGAATTTACACAATAGTAAAGCCTTGCTTACAGCTATTTTTAATAATAAACAAATATAAAACAACAATTTTGAAGGGGTTAGGAAAACAGAAATAGCAATATAAATAAAGAGATGGAAAATACAGCGATAGAACAAGATACATAAGGCTAAGTATATTAATAGTAAATGCATAATTAATCTCGCAATATATTTAATATGTATTGATAGTATTTTTGTAAAAATAACTAAGATAATATTTTGGGTAAATTTATTGATAGTTTTTAAATTATTAGCAACGCGTATAACACACATAAAAAAGCGCTTAATAAGCGCCTATTACTTTAATAAATACGATACTTACACTAATACTTGACGCGTGTTTGCTATAAAGTGATGTACTTCGCGCTCAATTTTAGGGTCAACAGGCTCATCTGGTCGACGATCATTCGGGCAAGGCATTCTTGGCGTAGTACCAAATAAGCGACAAATTAATGGGCGCTCATCATATACAGTGCAGCCATTGGGGCCAAGATGCACACAATTGAACTCGTTTAACGCCGCTTCATGCTCCGCATCTGTTTTTACCGGTAAGCGCGACATTTCCTCTGAAGACGTTGTTACTGGCCCGCAGCAGTCGTGGCATCCTTTTACGCATTCAAACGCTGGAATATTAGCGCGCAATCGTAAAATTACTTCCTGATTTTTGTACATCACTATTTATACCCTTTATTTTTGCAACGCACTGACGCAGCAACTTTACTAATTTCTCCACAATGCATCAAAACGATGCCTAAGCCTAGAGTGGCTAGATCAGCTATAGTACGCTTTGCACTACCAAAAAATCAAGGTAAGTTAGCGCCTGGTTACGCCATAGAGCCAATGTATAAAGCTTGTAAACTAATTGTCGCTTATTAAGCTGGGAGAAAAAAATAGTAAACTGGCCGTTGTTATTACTTAACTTAAACACTTTGTTACCTAAAAATACTGTTTAAAATTATTAAGCTATTTATACTGTCACTAATGGTGAATATTTTTTGAGGTTACAGTGCAGATCACACAAGGTATGGAATATTTTTTTTCAGGATTTAAATTAATTAGCCAAAAGGGGTTAAAGCGTTTTGTACTTATCCCGCTTTTAATTAATATTTTGCTGTTTGGTAGTTCGTTGTTTTTCTTGTTTGGATGGTTAAGTGATAGCTTTAGCTACATTAACAACATGCTACCAGAATGGTTAAGCTGGCTTGAATGGCTAATGTGGCCAATTGCAGTATTAGTCGTGCTATTTAGCTATAGTATGCTCTTTACAGTCATCACTAATTTTATTGCAGCCCCCTTTAATGCTTTATTAAGCGAAAAAGTTGAGCTTTATTTAACGGGTCAAAAAATTAATGATGACGGCTTTGCCGATTTATTAAAAGATGTGCCTAGAATGCTTGGCCGTGAGTGGAAAAAATTATGTTATTACCTTCCTCGCGCTATTGGTTTTTTCATACTACTTTGGGTTTTACCTGTCATTGGCCAAATACTATGGGTTTTGTTTACCTGTTGGATGTACGCGGTGCAGTATGAAGACTATGCGTTTGATAACCATAAAATT
The DNA here is from genome assembly GCF_015864375.1 of Pseudoalteromonas sp. SWYJZ19. Classification (NCBI taxonomy): domain Bacteria; kingdom Pseudomonadati; phylum Pseudomonadota; class Gammaproteobacteria; order Alteromonadales; family Pseudoalteromonadaceae; genus Pseudoalteromonas; species Pseudoalteromonas sp. SWYJZ19. Next base: position 21,692 of record NZ_JADYXI010000025.1, on the reverse strand, counting down.
GGCTTTAAGCAGATGAAAGACGATTTAAAATCTAAGCAAGGTTTATCATACGGGTTTGGTTTTGCTGTTATGTTATTAACGGCTATACCCTTTGTAAACTTAATAGTTATGCCTGTAGCTGTGTGTGGTGCAACACGTTTGTGGGTCGATAATTATCGACCAAAATACCGTAGTTAATTAAGAGGTTGCTGACTTTTCAATATTCAAAGGACACCGCACCCGAGATAAAAAAGCACCTAAGGTGCTTTTTTAATCTATTTTTAAAACAATAAACTCAAGCGATGCACGCCTTGGTAATGCGACGCTTTGTTTATCTACTTCTTCAAATTTTTTAATCAAAATACTAAAGCGCTGATTGTTAAAATTAACGGCTGTAACTTCACCAATTTTTATACTGTAGTTTTGCTGCTGATCAAACAGCTTTAGTGTTCGCCCTTTTATACGCTCTACGAATAAGTAAGGTGTTTGGTCTGGCATCTTTAAACGGATAACATTGATTTTACTTAACTCATGTACCGCCACCCAATTTTGACTCTGCATTAACGTATTATAACTACTAATGCCTTCAGGCTGATAAACAACATCTTGGCTTACAACGCATGCCTTACAGCCCTTTACTGATTCAACTCGCCAGTCAATAGCTGTATTTTTGTAATATAAATTGTCATTTTTTAGTAACCATTCACGTGCATTGTTAGTATCGCTACACGCTATTAGTAAGCTTAAAAAACTACTACCAACAATAAACTTAATACTTAACCCTAGTTTCATATTAATGCTCTTTAATTGCTTTTAACTCAGCAATAATTGCACTACTTGGCTGCGCTTCTTTTATATAACTGGGCAGCGTTTCAATATTAGTAGGTGAGCTTTGTAAATTATACACCTTACTATTATTAGTATTTGGCACGCCAAACCGATTACCTGCACTTTGCATATAAAACTGCAAATTAAGCATGCTCCACTCATTTACATCACTAAGTATTGATATTGTATTATCTTGATTAGTATCAAAGCTGGTTAAGCTTTCGGTGTTAATTGCATTACAGTTAAAATCAACAGGTAGTGAGGCATTTCGATTTAACCCCTGTGCTTCAAGTATTGTACTCTCATTTAAATCTGCTGAACTACCACTTGAATAATCAATAATAAAATCATCTGTAGAGCCTAAATGACTATTAGTATTTGGTGTAATATCGCAGCTAGCATTGCCTGGATAAAAACGCTCATAATAACGATCGCCTTCGTTATTACCTATTGTTGATAAACCCGCTAATTGATATAAATAATTCATAGAGCTTAAATGATTAGGCTTAAAGTTAACCTCTTCATCGCCACCATGGTATAAGCCTAAGTTATGGCCTAGCTCATGAAAGATAGTTGATGCTTGATAATTATAAGTTACATTGGTTGCTATTTGCGTATCGAGCGTTAAGCCCCAGCCCCCCATAGTTACCATTAAATCATTACCGCTGATCTCAGCAATACCCGACCCACTAATACTGCCATCTTCATTTCCACTACTTGCCATTAATAAGTAATGAAAAATGGGTCTGCGGGTTATATCGGTATATTCCATTTTATAAGCAAATAAATTAGGGCTACTTAAATCGTACTCAAACGGAGTATAACTATTAAAAGGGACAACATTTCCGCCACCTAAATCAAAGTTTTGCAGCGCAATATCGCTATTTTGATCAAATAAGTCACCTACATCAAAATGAACGGTATAGCCTTTACTTGCAAATACACTAACAATTTTTTCAAGTGCTGTTCGATGAGGCGTTATTCCAACATCACTACTATCCATATAATCTATTTCAATAAATATATCTTTTTGTGAAGTACGCGCTCCCCATTCATATAAAGGCAGTCCACCAAATGTTGCCCCCTCTACCTCTGCGCAATCTGGAATACCGTCTTCATCATCATCTATTGAGCAAGTTATATCATTAGGCCCTGCCGGAGTATTGAATACTGAGTAGTTCCAGTCTGTATTTTGGTTAGTATCGGTTGCGCCGAGCGTACGCTTTAAGCTGGCGCCCTGCTCTGGCGGTATTTGTGCAGCATTTTCGCCTTGCCACTGCGAGGCTGTTACAGGCTCTTGGGTTGAATTTCCAAACTTAACAAAGTCGATAGTTTGTGTACCCGCACTATTAAGTAATTCTGCAAAACCATTTATGTACCAATAAGGCCTAATTTGATCATTCGCGCTACCAACAAGCACAAGCTTAGTGTTATTTAATGACGCACTTGCTAAAAAGTCATCGCCAAAGCGGCTTTGTAAAATAATATAGGCGCCATTTAAAAGCTCTTTATTAGGCAGCGTAAATATTTGCTCACCACTCAACGTACTATCAGACATATTAATACTGCGAGCTTTAAGAGAGTAGTCTTGTAAATTTACTGTCGCACCGGTGCCGTTATAAAGTTCAATCCAAGGTAAGTCATTACTAAATTGCACAGATGAAAGCTCTGTTATTTTTATATCTTGGCTAGAAGTTGTAAACGAGGTGGCAGTTTGCGCCAAAATAGTTGTGCTATCAAAATTAGCTAAATCAGCTGTAACACGAACAATATATTGAGTGTCTTCATCAAAGCTTGCGCTTAAATTTACAGTATGAAAATAAGTACTTGTGTCGCTGGTAGTACCCGACAAACTTTCAATAGTTAAGGCCAAGCAAGTAGTAAAATTATCTGCTGACACTTGTACGCTTCCAGTACAAGTACCACTGCTAGAGTTAACGGCTAAAGTACTCACGAGCATAATATCTGAAAATGTAATGCTAACAGGGCTATCTACAAATACTGGTTCATTACTATTTTGGGGCGTTACATTACTAATTGTAGCGGGCGTTGAATCAACAACGGTAACATTCAATACAAATTCAGTTGTGTCTTTTGTATCAGTCGCCGTTAACGTATAGCTTTGTGGAGTGATACTGTTTGCAGGAGGTGTGTAACTAAAACGTAAGGCTTGGTCATCAATAGCACTGATTTGCGCTCCATTTAAATCATCACCAAAGTCAATCTGTACGCTATCGTTATCTGCGTCGCTAACCACTAAGCTAAATTCTGTGGCTTGGTTATATTGCACATTTATATTTACATCATCGGCAGTCGGTGGGTTATTTGGGGCTAATATTACAACTATTTTCTGGGCGTTATTTGTAGCGTTATCGTCATCGGTAACAGTTACTACAAACGTTATATTGGTATTTTGCGCAACAGTGGGCGCATTAAAACTAATACTTGTTTCTGTTTGGGTAAGTTCAACTACAGGGCCACTTGTTTGCTGCCAGGTTATGCTATTAATACTGCCATCGCGGTCTTGTGCATCTGCAACTAGGGTTACACTGTCATCTTTTTCAGCTTCTTCTGGGCCTGTAACAATGACTGTTGGCGCGCTATTTACTTGATTAATTAAAACCGTTTTACTCGCTTGAGCGCTTTTACCGGCATTGTCAGTTACGGTTACGCTAAAGCCTAGCGTTGTATTTTCAGATACATTGGGTGCAGTAAAACTAAGTACACCATCTGACTGGCTAAAATCAACATTATCTCCCGCAGACTGAATCCAACTAATAGTGCTTATGGTTCCATCTGTATCTTGAACGTTAGCAACTAAGCTTACTTGTGTGTTAGCAAGTGCACTACTTGGGCCTGTAATATTAACTGTAGGTGCATTATTTTGAGAAGTGATAGTGCCTGAAAATACTTGTTGTGCAGTAGCACCTGAATTATCAGTAACAGTAACTGAAAAACTAAAGGTCGTGTCAGTGGTTACACTCGGTGCAGTAGCTGTAAGCGTATTGCCATTAACAATAAATGTAAATTCAGGACCACTAAGTTGTTGCCATTGATAATTGGCTATTTGCCCGTCACTATCACTTGCAAGCGCAGTAATAGTAAACGATTGGTTAGAGACAATAACGTTACTACTAACAGAGAGCGTAACACTGGGCGCAGTGTTACCAGAGGGCGTAGTTGAATCACTACCTTCTCCGCCGCCGCCACAACCTGTGATTAAAAGTGATAAAAAAAGTAAACTTAGCCATTTATTAATATTGTTTTTTACCACTTTTAGCCTCTACATATTAACTATACAAATTTTGTGGCACCTTAGTAACGTTTAAATGAACGGTTATTTCCTCACGATCATGATAGAGATGTTTAGCTTGTAACTCGTAATTAATGCTATGTTTCTCAAGCTCTTTTCTTATCATTGAAAGACATTCATAAACACTATCAAAGCGTTTTTTCATAGGTAGTTTTAAGTTAAATATAAACTCTTTTGCGTATGCATTTACTGCCCAGTCAATCATTAGCGTAGTCACTTTGGTTGGTTTTTCCACCATATCGCACACTAACCAAGTAATATTTCTTTTTTCTGGGCGATATTTAAAACCATCTGCTCTAAAATGTTTAACTTGACCCGTTTGCATTAAATCGTCATTCATTGGGCCGTTATCAATCGCACTTACAAACATACCACGGCGTACAAGCTGATAAGTCCAACCACCCGGGCATGCACCTAAATCAACACTGCGCATACCTGCTGCCACGCGTGATTCACGTTGTTGCTCAGGAATAAATACATTAAACGCTTCGTCGAGTTTTAACGTTGAACGACTCGGTGCATCGCTTGGCATACGAAGGCGTAAAATACCCATGAAAAATGGAGAATTATTAAAGCTATACGAGTAACCAACATAAGCCGTATTGTTTGTTAAAAACATGACATGCATTACTGGGCGGTTTGCTTTTGGCTCACGCAGTACTGTATTTTGTTTTTCGAGGGCTTTTTTAAGCGGCGTTGATATTTTTTTACAGAATGTTAAAAGCTCTTTGCCTTCATTTGTATCTGGCGTTTCTACGCGCAGCTCTGAGCACAATGTAAAATCTTTAGCAGCTTCAACTACTGCACTTACACGGTCCTCTACTGGCATGTTTTCAAGTAATATACCGGCAAACCATTGGCGTGCGAACACCATATTTTTAAAATCGACTTTTTTGATTATTTCGTCGCTGTGATGCGCTTCAAAACATTCGTAAACAACATAACCTGTATTTGGCTTTGCTTTTACATACCCTGCAAAACCCTGCTCTGCAGCATGAAACGTTATTTCAGCAGCGGCATCGCTTTCAAAACCACTACGACAATAAATCACAACACTAGACATATTAACCCTTAAACTCTTTAAAACTTAAATCGTGCGACTTGCACTAAAATAACAATCCAACCAATAATAAAGCACAATCCACCAAGCGGTGTTATCGGCCCTAGCCACTTCATATCTGTTAGAGCGAGTAAATATAAACTGCCACTAAAAAGTAGTGTGCCCGTTATAAAAAAGCCACCAGCCCAACTTAGGTTTATGCCCCATTTAATTAAAATAGCCACTGCAATCAGTGCAAGTCCATGCACCATTTGATACTCAGCAGCGGTTTTAAAAACCCCTAATGAATACTCCGATAAACGGCTTTTTAAACCATGGGCAGCAAATGCACCTAACATAACCGAAAGCATACAAAAAATACTGCCGGTCATTAAAAATAATTTAATCATTTAACCTCCTAATCGAGTTTTAACACATCTCAATTTGTTGCTTAATAAATTCAACAGCCCTTAATGCTGCTGTTTCTCTATTTTGCGGTTCCGTTACACCACTTTTTTTACGTGGTTTTAATGAATGATCGCCATCAGTCAGCCATGTGAGTAAAGGCTGTTTTGGCATTTCCATAGTAAGCAGTTCTTCACGTGTACCAAATGTATCTCGCTCGCCCTGTAATACTAAAAAAGGGCAAACAATATCAGCAAAATGATCGGTGCGTAACTTTTCTGGCTTACCCGGCGGATGAAATGGATAACCAAATGCAATAACACCCGAAAGTCTTTGCTCTGTGCTGCACGCAAGCATTGATGCCATGCGTCCGCCCATCGATTTACCGCCTATAAATAACGGTAAATCTGGCTGCGCCTGACCAAGCACTTGCTCATAATAAGTAAGTAGCTTTGGCGCTCGCTCTGGAGGCCTACGTTTATTAGTTTGTTTAGCAATTTGCATATATTCAAAATCAAATAAACCAACATCAACACCTTGCTCGCTTATTAATTTTGCCATATGTTGCATAAAGTCAGAATCGCTACCGGCACCTGCACCATGCGCAAATATAAACTGTGCAATTGCAGGTTGTGCGGTGCTTTTAAACCATTCAATCATTATTAATACTCATGTTCTTGTTCATGCTCTACTAAGCTCAGCATCCACTCTTTAAACGAAACTATTTTACCAAGCTCTGTTTGCGATTCGCGAAGCACTAAGTAATATGCATTTTTACTTTCTAGACTGTGATTAAACGGAATAACCAAACGCCCTGCATCTATGTCGGGTTTAGCTAATACACTATTACCAATTGCCACACCTTGCCCATGTACTGCAGCTTGTAACACCATTGATGAGTGACTAAATATAGGTCCTTGATTTACCTGAATGTTACGCACGCCTGCAGTTTTCATCCACGTTTTCCAGTTTTTACGTGTGGTATCATGCAATAAAGTGTGATGCGCTAAATCACTAGGTTGATCAAGCGGCTTTAATCCGCTTAATAACATAGGACTACAAAGTGGTACTAAATACTCGGTATGAAGTTTGTACGCTTGTACGCCATTCCAATGACCTCTTCCATAGTAAATAGCAATATCTACGTCATCAGTCAGTGAGTTTTCATCTTGATCTTGTGCTTTTATTCGCACGTCTATCTCTGGGTGTAACTCATTAAACAAACTCAAACGAGGCACTAACCACTGAATAGCAAAACTGGGTGTTAGACTAACCGTTAATGAGCCCTTAGCACCACGGGCTAATAGCTTTTCAGTTGCATCAATAAGCTGAGTAAAAATCTCTTTTATATCTAAAAAATAGCCTTGGCCTTCTTCAGTTAATAATAATGAGCGGTTTTTACGTAAAAACAACTTTAAACCTAAATGCTCTTCAAGTGTTTTTATTTGATGACTTACTGCCGCCTGCGTTACATAGAGCTCTTCTGCAGCCTTAGTAAAACTTAAATGACGCGCAGCCGCTTCAAAGGCTTTTAATGCGTTTAATGGAGGTACCCGTCTTGACATAATAACCAAGCTTAGAATTAGTTTTTCTTATGCGTGAGATTATATACATCATATAAGTTTGTGTATATTAAAGGCATAAAAAAAGCGACCTGAGTCGCTTTTTAATAAACATCATGCTTAATTATAAATCGCTTGCACTTGTATCAAGTGGGGCAAAGCTTTTAATTAAATCATCAACCGCTTTCATTTGCGTTAAGTATCCTTCTAACTTACTAAGCGCTAGCGCACATGGGCCATCGCATTTAGCTTCGTTAGGGTTTGGATGCGCCTCAATAAATAAACCTGCAATACCTAGCGCCATACCGCTACGTGCAAGCTCTGCAGCTTGTGCACGACGACCATCAGCAGAGTCAGCTCGTCCACCAGGGCGTTGTAGCGCATGTGTTGCATCAAAAATAACAGGCGCCATTGCTTTCATGTCATCCATACCCAGCATATCAACCACTAGGTTGTTGTAACCAAAGCTAGAACCACGCTCACAAAGTGCGATGTTATTATTACCCGCTTCATTAAATTTAGTAATGATGTGGCGCATTTCATGCGGCGCTAAAAACTGTGGTTTTTTCACGTTAATAATTGCACCTGTTTTAGCCATCGCCACAACTAAATCTGTTTGACGTGCTAAAAAGGCTGGTAACTGAATTACATCAACAACTTCAGCAACAGGTGCTGCTTGATGCGGTTCATGTACATCAGTAATAAGCGGTATGTTGAAAGTCTTTTTAATCTCTTCAAATATTTTTAAACCTTCTTCCATACCAGGACCACGGTACGAATTGATTGAAGAACGGTTAGCCTTATCAAATGACGCTTTAAATACATAAGGAATATTGAGTTTCGTCGTAACTTCTACGTAATGCTCTGCAACACGCATTGCTAAATCACGAGATTCTAATACGTTAATACCACCAAACAATACAAACGGTTTGTTGTTTGCTAGTTCAATTTCATTAATTTTAATAATTTGGTCTTTCATTTAAATTCCTTACGGTGCAACTGCTTGCATCATTAATCCACAAATATAAGCCATATAAGTACCCACACCATAGCCCAGTACAGCTAACAGGACACCAACAGGCGCAAGCGAAGGGTGAAATGCTGATGCTACAACAGGTGCAGACGCTGCACCGCCCACATTAGCCTGCGAGCCCACAGCCATATAAAATAACGGTGCTTTAATTAGTTTAGCTACTACTAACATTATGCTTGCATGCACTAACATCCAAATGGCACCAACTAAAAATAACCCTGGGTTATTAAAAATAGCGGTTACATTCATATGCAAACCAATCGATGCAACTAAAATATACAAAAAGCTAGAGGCTACTTTTGAAGCGCCAAACGCTTCTATTTGTCTCACTTTAGTAAACGATAAGCCTATGCCAATCGTTGTTGATATAACAATTAGCCAAAAGAATTTACTGTTTAAGCTGTACTCTTTTGCCCACTCATAAGTAGTGCCAAAGTACGGACCTAAAAAGTCAGCACAAAAATGCGCTAAACCGGTTATACCAAATGCAATTGCAAGCAGCGTCATGTAATCGTTAAGAGTAGGAATACGTGCGTGTTCAGCATGATAGGCTTCAACACGTTTTTTTAAATCTTCAATTGCGCTTGTATCAGCACCCGTAGCTGCATCAATCTTTTTATGGTTTGCTGCCATTAACAATAAAACAGCCATCCAAATATTCGCGACTATTACATCTACTGTAATCATTACAGAAAATATATCACCACCAACTTCAAACATCTCTTTCATTGATGCTTGGTTAGCACCACCGCCAATCCAGCTACCCGCAACGGTTGTCATACCGCGCCATACTGCATCGGGCCCATGACCACCAACAATACTTGGATCAAATGCACTCACGACTAAAATAGCTAATGGCCCACCAATAACAATGCCCAATGTACCCACTAAAAACATAATGAGCGCTTTAGGGCCTAAGTTAATAATAGCTTTTAAATCAATACTAATGGTAAGCAGTATTAAACAAGCAGGCAGTAAGTAGCGCGAAGCCACATAATAAACATTGGATTTATTACCATCTACAATACCAAAGGTATTTAATAACGAAGGTAAAAAGTAACACAGTAGTAAAGCAGGTACGTATTTATAAAATCGTTTTAAAGCTGGACGCTCACTGTTTGAGGTTTTAAAAATAAACCCCAAAATAATAGCAAGCAAACCAAGCACAACGGCATCATTTGTAATTAATGCGCTTTGAGTTTCAACCATAATTATTCCTATTCTTAATGGTGCGTTTTATTATTATCTTCTAGTTCTTCTATTTGGTGTTGAATAATCTCTATTGCAGGATCGTCCGGACACTCATCGACAAAAAACTGTAAATCATCACGTGCCATTTTAGGGCAACCGAGCTGATTTAATAAGTAACCTCTGTCGCGTCTCTCATACGGGTCGTCGCCTATTAGCTCCATTAGCATCTCTACACAGGTCAAAGCATGACCAAATTTGTTTTCGCTAATGAAAGACCATTTTTGCTGAGCTAAAAATAGCTTATATACTTCGTCATCAAAAATTAACTCTAAAGGCTCTTGTTCTTGCCCATCATCTTCATCTGCGTTTTCAGGGATGATATACCAGCTTTGTTGCCCGCTGCTTGGCTCAATTATGTAGCCCTCTTCATCACTTATCGCCACATGAACACCAACATCACCCAGCGTAAGACTAAGATTTGCATCAAAGTTAGCTTGTTGTAAAAAGTGACAAAGTATAATTGCAAGCGTTGTTGGTGAGCCACTACGCATAGAAAGCGTATAGCTTAATGTATTTAATTTGTATTCTGGCACTTTTAAGCCTGAGGCACTAAATAGCCAATCGCTGTAAAACATATCTAATAATTTTTCGAAGCGATCGTGCTCATCACTCACTTTTAAACACAGCGCTGAAATTTGCTGTTCAAAGTCAGTTAAAGTTTCATAACATGGTGTTAAATCTATCTGAGGGTCCCATTTTGACTCTGCTTTAATACAGCGGTAAATCGCTGGAGGTGTAAATTCATCGTAAGCATCATCAAGATAAGATTCATCGTGTTCGTCAAACCCGAGGGTAGTCATTAATACTGCAACATTTTAGAAAACGAAGGCGTAGTTTACCTAACTTTAAAGCTATATACCAATATAGAGATGTTTTTGAATATTTTCTGAGAGGGAGTCGTATTTGAGCTTTATAAAACAACTATAAAGCTCAAATAGTCAGGTATTACTTATAGCAAAAAAGCTGATTTAGACGTCGCTAAATAACCTATCGCTAAAATAACAGCAGTGTTAACTAAAACGTAAGCAACTTTAGCCGTCATTTTAGTTTGTCTGGCGCTTTTAGCCCCAATACCAATATATATAACCACTAAAACTATTTTTTCTAATAGCCAAGATTGTTCAAACGGGTTAATTTTAGCCATAAATATAAGCGTAAGTGCAGACACTAATAGCAAAGTATCTATACTATGACTACCAATCATTACCGCTTTATTTTTTGCTAATTTACCACTGCCCATTCGCGAAAATGCGCGAACATAAAATAAAATCACACTCAACATCGCAATTGCCATGTGTGAATGCTTTACTGCTAAATAATCCATATGCCCCTGTACTTCTGTTTTATAAAAATTTAATCAGGAAAACGGTTAAGAACCGCTTCTAACTCATCAAGCTTCTCGTTAAATACTTCAACCAATTTTGGTTCAAAGTGTGTGCCTTTTTGAGCGTTAATTTCATCAACTACGTTTTGCAGTGTCCAAGGTTCTTTATAGCATCGTTTATGGCGAAGTGCATCGTATACATCAGCAAGTGCAACTATACGACCAAATACATTAATTGCGTTTCCGCTTAAACCTTGTGGGTAACCAGAGCCATCCCATTTTTCATGATGCTCTTTTGCAATAATTGCGCCTGCACTAACAATCTCATGCGGCGAGTCTTTTAAAATAGTATAGCCTTTATCAGTATGGGTTTTCATCACTTCCCATTCTTGGGCGTCTAACTTTGCTGGTTTATTTAATACCGCATCAGGAATGCCCACTTTGCCTACATCATGAAGAGGCGACGCCAACCTTACTAAATCAGCATCATGCTTAGATAAGCCATACCCTTGTGCCAATATATGACAAATATGTGCTACACGCTTAACATGATTACCCGTTTCTGTTGAGCGTTGCTCTACCGCTTCACTTAACCTGTAAACAAGCTCTTGTTGCGTTGCTTCTATTTCAGACTGAAGTTGTACATTTTCAAACGCAAGTTGCACGTTTTGAGAGAAAATCTTAATTAAATGGCGCTGAGTATCCGTTAAATCCTTTGGAATACCTGATATAAATAGCATCGAATTATGATTGTATTCACTGCTACAATACGCAAATAAGTAGTTATCTTTATAAATAATGCTTTTTTCATTAAGCGCCTGATGACATGCACTTAATTGTTCAGCTTGTAATACCTCATCGAGCTCTTTACCTTCACTTTTTTCAAAGTCACCGGTACCCGAGCAAACAATTAATTTTTTATTATTTTGTGCTTCAGGATTTTGCGCAACTAAAGTAGTTGCATACATAGCTTGATCAGCAATACCGAGTAAAGAAGTTAACTGCTGCATAACGCCTTCAATAAAGTGCTCTATTGAATGCGCAGAAAAAATATCACGGGACGCTATAATTATTTTCTCAAGCCCTTCGCGTGACTGCTCAATCGAAATAATATCCCGATACGAACGCAGGCTCGACATAATAACAGTAAATAACTTTTGAGCCGTTAGCTCTGTTTTAGATTTGTAATCGTTAATATCATAATTAATAATTACTTGTCGTTCAGGTGCTTGACCAGGTTGACCCGTTCTTAAAATAATTCGAATATGATTATTTTTAGCTTCTTCACGAATAAACTTAGCAACTTGCAAACCGGCATCATCGGTCTCCATTACTACATCAAGTAGTACAATGGCTGCATCTGGATGCTCTTTCACAAGCTCTTTTGCTTCAGCACCTGAGTACGCACTAATAAATTCTAAGCGTTTATTTTGAAACTCAAAATCACTCAACGCTAGTTTTGTAACAGCATGAACTTCAGGTTCATCATCAACGATTAATACTTTCCAGGTACCGAGTTCAATCTCATTGATTGCTTCTTCTGGCTCATCTGAAAATAAAAAATCACCCATCATAGTCGAAATTCCTTCATGGCATTATTTAACGCACTAGCAGGCAATTATTATTCTTTAGGGCCACTGTGCAAACGTTACACGGTCATTATCACCAAAGTCTTTCACTGTTTTAATATCCACAAATGCCATTTTTTTGAAGAAATGACGAACAGCTTCACCTTGCTCAAAACCGTGTTCTATTAAAAGATAGCCACTAGATAACAAATAGTCACGTGATTGTGTAATTATTTGTTTAATATCAGACATTCCACAATCATCAGCCACTAATGCCGACAAAGGCTCAAAGCGCACATCGCCCTGATTTAAATGTATATCACTGCTTTCAATATAAGGCGGGTTGGTAACAATTAGGTTGAATTTCTCACCATGTAACTCGCTAAACCAGTTGCTTTGCTTAACGTGAACGTTATTAATAGCCAATCGCTGCTGGTTACGTGTAGCCAGTGCAACTGCATCGCTTACTCTATCTACTGCAATAATTTGCCAATTAGGCATTTCACTACCAAGGGCCAGTGCGATTGCACCAGTACCCGTGCCTAAATCAAGCACTTTAGCTGTAGCAGGTACAGCCACTTCAAGTGCTTGTTCTACTAACGTTTCAGTATCTGGTCGAGGTATTAAAGTTGTTGCGTTAACTTCAAGCGATAAGCTCCAAAATTCACGTTGCCCCGTAATATGTGCAACAGGTTCACCGTTTAAACGTCTTTGGCAAAATGTATTAAATTGCTGTTGTTGTTCGGCATTAAGCGCATGCTCTGGCCAAGTAAAAAGGTAACTGTGAGGTTTTTGAAGAATATGTAGAAGTAAAACTTGTGCGTCTAATTTAGCACTTTCGCTGCTAGGTGCTAATAAATTAGCGCCTGCAGCAATAGCTTGTTCAAGAGTTTGGCTCACGATTACTCGTCGCCCATAGCCGCTAATAAGTCAGCTTGATGTTCTTGCATTAATGGGTCAATAACGCAGCTTAAATCACCCGCTACCACTTCATTCAAACGATAAAGTGTTAAGTTAATACGGTGATCGGTAATACGACCTTGTGGGTAGTTATAAGTACGGATACGTTCAGAACGATCGCCACTACCTACTAAGTCACGACGTTCAGATGCTTCTGCCGCATGGCGCTTTTCATCTTCAGCCTGTTGTAAACGTGCTGCAAGTACTGACATCGCTTTAGCACGGTTTTTATGCTGTGAACGTTGATCCTGACACTCAACCACAACACCGGTAGGTATATGTGTAAGTCGAATAGCAGAATCTGTTTTATTAACGTGCTGACCACCTGCGCCTGATGCACGAAATGTATCAACTTTTAAATCTGCGGTATTAATTTGTATCGCTTCTGCCTCTGGTACTTCCGCCATTACCGCAACAGTACACGCAGAGGTATGAACTCGCCCTTGTGACTCAGTTTCTGGCACACGTTGTACGCGGTGTACACCTGATTCAAACTTTAATTGACCGTAAACGCCTTCGCCACTAATATTTGCAATAACTTCTTTGTAACCACCGTGCTCACCTTCATTGGTGCTCACAACTTCTACTTTCCATTTTTTAGTTTCTGCATAGCGGCTGTACATACGGAATAAGTCGCCAGCAAAAATAGCCGCTTCATCACCGCCTGTTCCAGCGCGTACTTCAACAAACACGTTGTTATTATCTCGCGGATCTTTTGGCAACATTAATACTTGAATTTGATCTTCAATTGCCAAAATTTGTGCTTTAGCTTCTTTATATTCTTCTTGCGCCATTTCACGCATTTCAGGGTCAGAATCTTTAAGCATTTCTTCTGCACTGGCTAAATCATCTTGCGTTTCTTTGTAAGTTAAAAACGTTTTTACAATCTCTTCAAGCTCAGAGTATTCTTTTGAAAGCCCACGAAAACGATTTTGATCACTAATGACCGACGGGTCGCTTAGTAGCGCTTGTACTTCTTCGTAACGCTCTACTAAGGTTTCTAATTTATTATAAACAGACTCTTTCATTTAACGGTTATTCCTGATCAATACCTAACATTTTTTTCAACTGGTTTAGCTGCGCCACTTCACCTTTTTTCGCTGCGTCTTGTATTGCACGGGTAGGCGCGTGCATTAAGCGATTGGTTAATTTATTGGCGAGCTCTAATATAATTTTTTCTGCATCTTTACCTGTATTTAGCTGACTAACAGCACGCTCTACAAGTTCTGACTTAATTGTTTGTACATCATTTCGATAATGGCGGATTAAATCTACCGAATCGAGTGAGCGCATCCACATTGCAAATTCTTTGGTGCGTTCAGTAATAATTATTTGCGCTTGCTGTGCAGCTTGCTCACGCGCTGCCATATTCTCGCTTACAATGGTTTGTAAGTCATCAACGGAATATAAATAGGCAGCATCTAGCTCACCTACTTGGCTTTCTATGTCGCGCGGAACCGCAATATCTATAAATAGCATAGGCTTGTGACGGCGCTGCTTAAGCGCTTGCTCAACCACCCCTTTACCAATAATAGGTAAAGTACTGGCGGTAGAACTAATGACTATATCGGCTTCATGTAAACGTTCTGGTAACTGTGCAAGTGCGATAACATCTGCAGACACTTCATCAGCAAGGCTGCGAGCACGTTCAATTGTTCTATTAGCTACCGTTATTTTTTTAGGCTCATTTTGATATAAATGTTTAGCAACCAGTTCAATGGTTTCACCAGCACCAATCAATAACACATTGGTTTGATCAAGCTTGCCATAAATATGTTTTGCTAAATTAACAGCCGCAAATGCAACCGACACGGCACTTGCGCCTATATTTGTTTCAGTGCGAACTTGCTTCGCTACCGAAAAGGTTTTTTGAAACAACCTATCAAAAGTAACCCCTATTGCATCGTGGGTTTTAGCACTAAAAAACGATTGCTTTATTTGCCCTAAAATTTGCGGCTCGCCTAACACCAAAGAATCCAACCCACACGCTACGCGCATTAAGTGGTTAATGGCGTCATTACCTTCATGGCAGTACATATTGCTGCTCAGTTCATGTTCATCCAAACCATGGAAACTGGCAAGCCACGTTAACAGTGTTTGGGAATTTTGCTGAGCGAGGCTACAATAGATCTCGGTTCGATTACAGGTAGACACAATAACCGCTTCATTAAAGTCGGCATGGCCGCTTAATTGTTGCAACGCCTCTGAAATTTGCTCAGGCGAAAAGGCCACTTTTTCACGTAATTCTACGGATGCGGTTTTGTGATTTATACCTAGTGCTATTATGGTCATATTTGCCAAATATTGCTGAGCCCTACTTCAAAGGCGGTAATTTTACCAAAAATCAGCGGAATATGGAAAGTAAGGAACAACATTTGATTCGACAATATTTGATTTTATTCATGTTTTTTTTGTTTTTAGGTGGCTGTGCTCATCAAATTGATACAAAAACAACACTTTATGATGATTGGAAACCACGTTTAGCTGCTCAAAAAACTTGGCAGGTCGAGGGTAAACTCGCGTTTATTAGCCCACAAGAGCGTCAATCTGCAAACTTAAATTGGCAGCAAACAACAAATTCCAATAATTTAATACTGACTACCTTTATTGGTACGCGTATTTTGTCGCTTAAACAAACAGCAAACGGTGCTGAATTAGAATTTGACGGCGATGAGTACTTTGATACTAACGCTTCAGAGCTTTTAAAGCGCTTAACGGGTTTTACACTCCCTGTTGATAATGCCGATAATTGGCTTAAAGGGACTATTGATGACCAAAGTTTAGTTGTTGATGAGTTAGGCCGCGCAAAGCAAGTATTATGGTTTGATAATACAGGCAAAAAATGGCAAATAGATTACGGCACTTACGTACAAAACGCAGGTTACTGGTTACCAACTAAACTGACGCTAAAGCATCAACAAATAAAAATTAAGATTCAACTCTACGATTGGCAATTTAAATAAACATGAATAACAAAACCTCTTTTTCCCTTATTGCTCCGGCAAAACTCAATTTATTTTTACATATAAATGCTCGCCGAGAAGATGGCTATCATGAACTAGAAACCTTATTTACTTTTTTAAATTTTGGTGATGAATTGCATTTTGAGCTAACAACAGACGGTGGTATTTCTGTCGGGGGTGATACTAAAGACATACCCCTAAATGATAATCTCATCTATAAAGCGGCTTTATTATTACAAACACACTGTAAAACCTCTTTAGGTGTAAAAATAAATTTAATTAAACGCTTACCGATGGGCGGAGGTGTTGGAGGTGGTTCATCCGACGCCGCAAGTACTTTATTAGCGCTAAATAAATTATGGAAATTAGAACTAAATTTAGAAATTCTAGCCCAATTAGGACTTAAATTAGGGGCTGATGTTCCGGTGTTCATACAAGGGCAAAGCGCCATAGCGCATGGTATTGGTGAGAAATTACACCAGGTAAAACTTGAACAAAAATGGTACTGCGTTGTACACCCAAACCAACATGTAAGTACTGCAAAAATATTTACACATCCAGATTTAAAACGCGACACACCAAAAATAATAGGCGATTGGAAACACCATACTTTAACCAACGATTGTGAGCCTTTAGTTAAAAAGCTTTGCCCCGAGGTTGAAAAAACCCTCCAGTGGTTGCTAAAATACGCACCGTCGAAGATGACCGGAACAGGTTCATGTTGTTTTGTCGAATTTGCTAGTCAAGTTCAAGCACAAGATGTACTTGAAAATCTCCCCCATACTTGGCAGGGTTTTGTGGCTTCAAGCGCAAATGTCTCACCTGCTCATACGGAGTTAACCGCCATATTCGATCAATGAAGTAACGTACAAGTAATCATAAGTTAACTCGCAGTGGTATTTATCATTGCCCGTTAGTCCAAATATTCAGTGCCTGAGGAACCCTACCGTGCCTGACATGAAGCTCTTCGCTGGTAACGCAACACCTGAGTTAGCTCAAAAAGTTGCAAAACGTTTATATATTGAATTAGGCGATGCTGTTGTTGGCCGTTTTAGCGACGGTGAGATCAGTGTTCAAATAAATGAAAATGTTCGTGGCTCGGACGTTTTTATCTTGCAATCAACCTGTGCCCCTACAAACGATAACCTAATGGAACTTATCGTTATGGTTGATGCTCTACGTCGTGCATCTGCAGGTCGTATTACTGCCGTCATTCCTTATTTTGGTTATGCGCGCCAAGACCGTCGTGTACGTTCTGCCCGTGTTCCAATTACCGCTAAAGTTGTTGCCGATTTCTTATCAAGCGTTGGTGTTGACCGTGTTCTTACGGTTGATTTACACGCTGAACAAATCCAAGGCTTCTTTGATGTACCAGTAGACAACGTATTTGGCAGCCCTGTATTACTTGAAGATATGAAAGAACGCGACTTTGAAGACGTCGTTGTTGTATCTCCAGATATTGGTGGTGTTGTACGCGCACGTGCAATTGCAAAACTACTAAACGATACCGATTTAGCAATCATTGATAAACGTCGCCCTCAAGCAAACGTTTCTCAAGTAATGCACATTATTGGTGACGTTGAAGGTCGTGATTGTATTATCGTAGATGATATGATTGATACCGGTGGTACGTTATGTAAAGCCGCAGAAGCACTTAAAGAACATGGCGCTAAACGCGTATTTGCATACGCAACGCACCCTATTCTTTCAGGTAAAGCAGCAGAAAACTTACGTGACTCGATGATTGACGAAGTAATTGTAACTGACTCAATTCCGCTATCTGACGAGCTTAAAGCCCTTGATAAAATTAAGGTACTTACGCTTGCTGACATGTTAGCAGAGACTATTCGTCGTATTAGTAACGAAGAATCTATCTCAGCGATGTTTGAACACTAAAATTAAACATTCCTGAGTATAAAAGCGCCTTTTGGCGCTTTTTTTGTAAGCGATGTTTATTTTGTCTGGGCGTGGTGGTATGATAGCGCGCCTTTTGGCTAGGGACCTTGGTCGCAAAGGCCCTACACATTTTAATAACTGGAGACATCATGTCTAACAAAACTTATACATATAACGCTGAACTTCGCGTAGAAACTGGTACTGGTGCGAGCCGCCGCCTACGTCGCGAAGACAAAGTTCCTGCAATCCTTTACGGAGCTGACAAAGAAGCTTTATCTCTTACTTTTGCTCATAAAGATATGATCAAAGCACAAGAAGACGAAGGTTTTTACACGCATATCCTTACGCTTAACGTAGATGGCGAAGCTGTTGAAGTAATCTTAAAAGATATCCAACGTCACCCATTCAAGCCTAAGCTTACTCACCTTGATTTCCAACGTGTAGATGCTACTCATAAATTTCAAACTAAAGTTCCTCTTCACTTCATCGGTGAAGATATTGTAACTAAAGCTGGCGCAACTGTTGTTCACCAGTTAACTGAAGTTGAAATTACGTGTCTTCCAAAAGCACTTCCAGAATTCATTGAAGTAGATGTTTCTAAGTTTGTTGTTGGCGATTCTGTTCATATTTCTGACCTTACTTTCCCTAAAGGCGTTAGCTCTGTAGATTTAGGTAAAGGCGAAGGCCATGATCAGTCTATCCTGACTATCAAAGCAAACAAAGCAGCTCCAGTTGAAGACGACGCTGCAGCAGCAGAATAATTTTTAAGGTCTCGCAACCTTGAATTCTATTCAAATGCTTGTGGGCCTGGCTAATCCAGGCCCCGAATACGCAAACACACGCCACAATGCAGGTGCTTGGTTCATCGAGCAAATCGCTGCACGCTACAACTGCACCCTAAAATACGATCCTAAATATCACGGCCTTACAGGCAAAGTGATCATTCAAGGCCAAGAATTCAAATTATTGATCCCCACTACTTACATGAATTTAAGTGGTAAAGCGGTCGGTAGTTTAGCTAATTTTTTCAAAATCCCTGTCGAGGACATTTTAGTTGCCCATGACGAATTGGATTTAGACCCAGGCGTTGCCAAGTTAAAAAAAGGCGGCGGGCATGGCGGTCATAATGGTTTAAAAGACATTATTGCAAAAATGGCAAATCAAAAAGACTTTATGCGCTTGCGCATTGGTGTAGGTCATCCGGGGCATCGTGAAATGGTTACTGGTTGGGTGCTTGGAAAAGCGGTCAAAGCAGACCAAGAAAAAATGGATGCTGCTGTTGATGAAGCAGTTCGTTGCATGGAAATACTTGCAAAAGATGGTGTGTTAAAAGCACAAAACAGACTACATTCGTTTAAACCCTAGTAACTTGGGTCCAAGTACACCGTTTAAACGAATTCTAAACAAGGTATCTTACTATGGGTTTTAAATGTGGCATCGTTGGCTTGCCTAACGTTGGTAAATCAACGCTTTTCAATGCACTAACTAAAGCGGGTATTGAAGCCGCTAACTTTCCTTTTTGTACCATTGAGCCTAATACAGGTGTGGTACCTGTGCCAGATCCTCGTCTAGACGAACTTGCTAAAATAGTTAATCCTCAACGAGTTCTTACCACCAGTATGGAATTTGTAGACATTGCTGGCTTAGTAAAAGGCGCATCTAAAGGTGAAGGCCTTGGTAACCAGTTTTTAGCTAACATTCGTGAAACCGATGCAATTGGCCACGTAGTTCGCTGTTTTGAAGATGAAAACATCATCCACGTAGCAGGCACTATTGACCCTGCTGACGATATTGACGTAATCAACACTGAGTTAGTACTTGCTGATATGGATAGCGCTGAAAAAGCCCTTTTCCGTAATTCAAAAAAAGCAAAAGGTGGCGATAAAGACGCTAAAGAGCAAAATGCTGTACTTGAAAAAGTAAAAGTGCATCTTGACGAAGGCTTAACTTTACGTGGTCTAGCACTAACTAAAGAAGAAAAAGCAGCAATCAGCTCTATTAACTTCTTAACGATTAAACCAACAATGTATATTGCAAACGTTGCTGAAGATGGTTTTGAAAATAACCCATACCTTGACCGCGTACGCGCTATTGCCGCAGCTGAAGATGCGATTGTTGTTCCTGTATGTGCCGCTATCGAGTCTGAGCTTTCAGAACTAGATGACGAAGACAAGCTAGAGTTTATGGCTGATCTTGGTCTAGAAGAGCCAGGTCTTAACCTTGTTATTCGTGGTGGTTATGAATTACTACAATTACAAACTTATTTCACAGCTGGCGTAAAAGAAGTACGCGCATGGACAATCCCTGTAGGTGCAACAGCACCACAAGCAGCGGGTAAAATCCATACCGACTTCGAGCGTGGCTTTATCCGTGCGCAAACTATTGCTTTTGACGACTTTGTTGCCTTTAAAGGTGAGAGTGGCGCAAAAGAAGCAGGTAAGATGCGTCAAGAAGGTAAAGAGTACATTGTTAAAGATGGCGATGTAATGAACTTCTTGTTCAACGTATAAGTACAAATTAAACCAATTTCACTTGGTAATAATTTTTAAAGGCTCGTTTTTACGAGCCTTTTTTGTATTTAAGCATTATAAAAATAATAATTAGCCTCAACTAGTCTATCTTTGTAATATCGCTTAATTAAAGAAGTACAGGGTTAATTAAGATTCCGCGCCTTAAAGGCAGCTAAAAAAACAGCATTTTTATTAAATTTTAGCCTGTTAGCTTAATTTTCCTGCAAACAAACACAGTTAAGTGTTTTTTTGCAAAAAAGGTGTTGACGAATTTGGGTCATATCAGCATAATACGCCCCGCACTCAGCGATGAAGTGCTAACAAAAAAAGATGGCTAAGTAGCTCAGCTGGTTAGAGCACATCACTCATAATGATGGGGTCACAGGTTCAAATCCCGTCTTAGCCACCAGTATTTTTTTGTTGCTCAATGAAGAGTTTAAAATAACTACCTTGTGTGCGGGAGTGGCGGAATTGGTAGACGCGCTGGATTTAGGTTCCAGTATCTTAGGATGTGAGAGTTCAAGTCTCTCCTTCCGCACCATAATTCTTGATAAGAATTAAAACTATCAATTGTTATTGTTGGGATATCGCCAAGCGGTAAGGCACCAGGTTTTGATCCTGGCATTCCCAGGTTCAAATCCTGGTATCCCAGCCAACAATGGCTAAGTAGCTCAGCTGGTTAGAGCACATCACTCATAATGATGGGGTCACAGGTTCAAATCCCGTCTTAGCCACCATTTCTTCTTTTAGAAATGGCTCTGCAAGAGTTAAATTGCAGCTCAATGAAGAGTTTAAAATAACTACCTGTACTTTATTGTACAAACGATGCGGGAGTGGCGGAATTGGTAGACGCGCTGGATTTAGGTTCCAGTAACTTCGGTTGTGAGAGTTCAAGTCTCTCTTTCCGCACCATTTCTTGATAAGAAATAAAATTATCATTAATTCTTTGTTGGGATATCGCCAAGCGGTAAGGCACCAGGTTTTGATCCTGGCATTCCCAGGTTCAAATCCTGGTATCCCAGCCAACTTCTTCTACCAAGGAAAGTTGGATAAAAGAATTG
>NZ_JADYXI010000024.1:0-57460 GCF_015864375.1 Pseudoalteromonas sp. SWYJZ19 | reverse complement strand
GCCCACACAGATGATTGCTTTATATTGTTAAAGAACGTTTTGAGTCGCTTTAGCGTCTCAAGGGATGCGAATAATACACCCTTTATTTTTCGAGTCAACACTTAGTTTTAAACTTTCTTTTTAGAAGATTTAAAACCGAAGTTTTATTTAACTCTCTGAGGTAGTTCGTGCCTCGCTATGCTTCAGCGTTTCCCGTCTCAGTGGGGTCGCATTATAGGGAGATTCGAGCGGGGGTCAATGTTTTATTTCAGCTTTTTAACAATTAAATGAATTTAGTATGAAAGCTATACAAATAAAGGGCTGCAGGATACTTTTAGTTTAAAAAACACTCATAATTTATGTATCCATTGATGATGTATTAGTAAGGTTTAAACTAAGCTGTATGTTAAACAAACAACACACAGCTTTATTTAAAATTTAAGCCTTATTTAGGTGCTATTTCCCATACGGCAATAGAGCCTGATAGTTCATTTCCAACAATTAAGAGTGGGTTTCCTGTAGCACTTTGCTCTGCTGGAACGAATACCATTCCTTCAGGCGCTAAATCGCCTGTAATATTAGCTCCTTTAATTAAGCCTCTATTATAGAAGTAGTCTTCAAATTGCACATTGTATGGATTAGTAATGTCGTAAGCCATAATACCGCCCATACGTTCTAATCCAACAAAAGCAAATGTACGATCGTCAATTTTACCAATAGTCAGCGCTTCAGGCTCTGCGCCTTTATCATCTGAACGTGAGTCACCTTTGTTTTCATCTTCATTATTGTTAAATGATTCACCATGCACAGATGCTGTTATACGTGCTATATCATCACCTGAATCAAAAACCACCAGCCCATTACTGTCCCAAATGGTAAACGAACGTGCACCATAACCATAAAGTGATTCGTATTGGCCATCGTTATTAGTATCGCCTTTTATTGTTGTTACTTTTAAGCGACCAATATCGTTATCGTCGTTATTTAAGTAATCAAAATTAGCAGCAAGCGCTAAGTCTTCAACGCGGCTCTCATCTATATAAGCTAAGCAACCATCGTCTTTATCGTAATCAAGTCCGCCCTTTGCTATACAGTCTGCTTCATCTGTAGTATCAAAAAAGTATTCTCTTGCGTCACCTTCGTTGGCAGTGACTATAAAGTTAGCGCCTTTCCAACTAAAGCTTGAGATAGTATCGGGCTGGTACATACCATAGAGCCCTGGGTATGATTTAAAATTAACACCGCCATCTTTATCTGAGGCATCTAGCTGTAAGCTTGACCAATCTTTAAAGCCTAAGCCTTTTAGCTCAAGGCTGTTGTCCTCTAAGTTAACAATTGCGAGTGCATTGTTTTCTTGAATAGATACATAGGCGTATTTGTTATCTTTAGAAATACTGACGAATTCAGGCTCTAAGTCCATAGCCACGGTGGTATTTATTAGGTTGCCATTAATAGTACGCCCATTTGGGTTAGCAAAAACTACCCCTTGTGCCTCTAGTTCGGTTTGTTTGTTGTTATAGGCTTTAAAATCAATATTTATTGCTGTATCGGCTATTACATTATTTGTTATATCGATAATACTAATAGAACCTTCAGGATCTACGCTGTAGTCGCCACTAGGTTCGCCTTCGTTAGCGACCACTACTTTTGCACCATTGTGGGTGAACGTCACCATGTCTGGTAAAAAACCGACCGTTACGTTTTTAATAAATACAGGTGAGTCGCCACTTATGTCGTAAAACGCAATTTTTCCTGTATCACCCGTGTTTTTAGCCGCCATTGCCACAGCAAGTAAATTATTGTTTTCATCAATAGCAATACTGTTTGCATCGCCTTGGGTGTGCTCGCTTAAAGACAACGTAATGACCGAGGTTAAGTTAGTAACGTTTATAACCCCTTCGTTATCTTTAACTAGAGCTGCGGTATCAAAGGTATCGGCGGGTAGAATATTAACAACAGCGTCATCGCCTGAACTGTTAATAGCGTAAATCCATTTTTTAGACGCTTGATATGCAACTATTTCAGCTGCTCCTTCTGGGCTTTGTGCATTTAATACACCTCTACCCACAAGGTTAATATTTAATGCTGAATTTGCATTTATACCATTTAACCCATTAGTTCCACCTGTGCCTTGTTCTCCCTGTAACCCTTGAGAGCCTTTTTGACCATCGTCACCATCAAGTGAGCAGGCAGTAAGAACAGATATAAGTGACAGCGCAATAATTGATTTTTTAAACATGTAATTTTCCTTAGTATTGTATTTGCTAAATATCAACACACAGGCATGACAAGATTATGGCAGTTTTAATACAGCCCCTTAGCCTAAGTAATTAGCTTATACGCTAGCGGAGTTATTAAAATTAAAACGGCCGTATAACCAATCGTTTTTACAATCGAGGAATACTCTCGTTTAATTGCAACTCCTAGCAAAGGTCTAAATACATCAATACGTGTTATACCCCATGTAAAAACACCACAAAAAAACCAAGTCCCTAAAATAATGATGAATGGTTCAGCAACAGGCCCTAAACTTAAAGGCTGTAGTAAAAAACACAAAATAATCAAAATACTTTGATGCAATAAATAAAAAGGAAACACCCATGCATTGAGCTGCTTTAAATAGTAAGTATTAAAATTTAAAAATCGGTGAGCTAGCGCAAGCACAAAAAGTACACCTACAACACGTTGAATATTGTAGCTACCGCTTAAAATAAAATGAGGGAGAGTAAACGCCTTCTGATAACTTAATATTATAAGTATAAACAAAACCGAAAAACACGAAGCCAGTAATACCAAGTTTTTATTTAAGCAATTCCAAAAATAAGTATTTTTAGCAAGTATGTATCCTGCGAGTAGCAGCATAAAGCCGTTAGTTTCTCTGATTGAATCGCCCGTTAAATAACGACTGGTAGATAACGTGGTAATAATGAGTAAGGTAATTAAAAGCCCAGATGACATACCTCCTTGAACAAATGCTTTTAGAGGCGCAATAAAAGGCAGGCGTGCAAAAAGAGTTAAAGCAATAATGAGCAGCATAAATTGCCACAGCGAGCGTAAATACCATAAGTGATTTACATCCACATGCGGCCACACTCCAGACTGATAATTAATAAAAAGCGTATTGTTCGTCTTTATAAAAGCTAAATAAAATTGCCAATAACTAATATCAATAATACCTTGCTGCGACATTTCTGCAAACAGCTGAAAAGGCACTATTAGCCATAATCCCACCAGCAAAGGTAATAATAAAAAAATAGAGCGGTATAAGGTGAAATGTAACCAAGGCTTAAAGCTGCTTACTTTATCAATCATAAAACGCAGTGCTACGCCCGATATAAACCAAATGAGCAACATGCGCCAAGGTGAAAACACCAACATTAAATATTCAACATACTGTGATGTATAATTACTCTTAAAATGAAACCCCCAGTTTTCGCTATACAACATGCCAATGTGATAAAAAATTAGCGACGCAAATGCGATTACCCTAAGCCAATCAAGATAATATTTACGCGAATTAACTAATGAAGGTTGTTGTACTTGAGTGCTCATGCTTTTACTACTTTATGTATGTTATGCGTTATTCATACCTAAAGATCTCGCTAAAACTATCTATAAGTGCTTATATTACAAGCAATAGTGATAAAAGGTGGTATACAGGGATAAGCGTGCCACGTCAGCAATAAGCATACATTTATGAACCTACAGCACTTTCAACGTTTTCAAAGCATTTACGCATCATTATTACTGTGTGCTTACGTATTAATTAATAATACAGTAAACGCTACAACCCAAATAATGGAAGCCCAAAGAGAAGGGGCTTTAACTTTTTTAATGTGGGAGCCATTTGTTTGGGAGTATTCAAGTGCCTTGAGTACTTTGCTTATATTCCCTATTTTAATTTGGTTTTTAAGACACTTATCTTTTAATTGGCAAAATATTACGGCCTCATTAGGTATGTACTTTGGTGTCTCTATTATATTTAGCGTGTTACACGTTGGTATTATGGTAGGGGTTCGTAAATTCATATATTTGTTGAATGATGGGTCTTACAACTTTGGACTTAGCTGGTTTGAGCTTATTTATGAATACCAGAAAGACGCTATAAGCTTTGTGTTTTTCATCGTACTTATCAAAGTATATCAATATGTGGTGCAGCAGTTACTAGGTGAAGCCTCTTCAATTGAAGAAAGTGAGCAGCAAACAACATCGACCATAAACCGCCTATTAGTTAAAAAGCTCGGAAAAGAATTCATTATAAAAATAGAGGATGTTGATTGGCTTGAATCATCGGGTAATTATGTAAACCTACATATAGGCTCACGTATATATCCGTTAAGGGCAACGCTTACAGCATTAAGTAAACAACTTGAAGTGCAGGGGTTTTGTAGAATTCACCGCAGCCATGGCGTAAAACTCGATAAAGTGGAGTCCATTACACCACTACCCAGTGGCGACAGTGAAATAAAACTAACAACAGGTAAAGTACTTAACTTGTCTAGACGCTATAAAGAGCAATTTAAACTTCAGCTAAAATAAAAAAGGCTACCTAAGTAGCCTCTATTGTTATTTTTTAACTGGGCGTTTCCAACCCGTTAAATTACGCTGTTTAGAGCGTGCAATTGCTAATTGGTCATCTTCAACGGTACTGGTGATCACAGAGCCTGCACCAATTGTTGCAGTTGCACCTATATTTACTGGAGCAACGAGTGATGAATTAGAACCAATAAAGGCATTATCGCCAATAATAGTTTTTGCTTTGTTAACACCATCGTAGTTACAGGTAATAGTGCCAGCGCCAATATTCACTTTTTCGCCAATTTCAGCATCACCTAAATAACTTAAGTGGTTGGCTTTAGAGCCTTTACCTAGTCGGGTTTTTTTCATCTCAACAAAGTTACCAATGTGTGAGTCTTCTTCCATTACAGCGCCTGGGCGAAGGCGAGCATAAGGACCAAGCGTACACTTATCTGCAACTGTGGCATCTTCAATCAGTGTATTAGCTTTAATAATAACGTTATCGCCAATGCTACAATTTTTAAGGACACAGTTAGGGCCAATTTGTACGTTGTTACCAAGCGTGACTGTGCCTTCAAAAATAACGTTTACGTCGATAAGTACATCTTCACCGGTGGTAACTGTTCCTCGCACATCAATACGCGCAGGATCAGCAAGTGTTGCACCATTTAACATTAACTCTTCTGCTTGCCATGCTTGATAAGCGCGCTCTAAGCCTGCAAGTTGTACGCGGTTATTTGCGCCTTCAACTTCCATTGCATGGTCTGGCTGAGCTGAAGTGATTTCTACGCCTTCACTGTGAGCCATTGCAACGATATCTGTTAAGTAGTACTCGCCTTGTGCATTATTGTTAGATAAGTTACCTAACCATGTTTTTAATAGCTTACCGTTAACAGCCATAATGCCTGTATTTACTTCGTTAATAAGTAACTGTTCTGGGCTTGAATCTTTTTGCTCAACAATACCAACTAACTTACCACCGGCACGAAGCATTCGACCATAGCCATTTGGGTTTACTAAATTTACCGTTAATACAGCTAAACCATTTTTAGGTGTTGCGGCTAATAAACGCTCTAGTGTTGATTGCTTTGTTAGTGGTACATCACCGTATAAAATTAATACCGTGTCTTCATCATTAACATGAGAGTTGGCTTGCGCTACTGCGTGGCCAGTACCAAGTTGTTCAGCTTGAAGTACCCAATTTACATTGTTATCGGCAAGTTGTTGTTGTAATAGTTCGCCGCCGTGTCCGTAAACTAGGTTTGTAGTCGTTGCACCTAATGCCATCGCATTATCAATAACGTGCTGCACCATTGGTTTACCTGCAACGTTGTGCAAAACTTTAGGTAAAGCAGAGCGCATACGAGTACCTTTACCCGCAGCAAGAATAATAGTTGTTAGAGCCATTAAAACAATTTCCTTTTTTCGTTGTTTTAGCTAAATAAGTCTTATGTTTGATCAGAAGATTACGTAAATCACTTCTTGTGCAAATACTCAGTAGGTTAGTTTATTAGTACTGAATCTTGACTGAAAAAACACACTTAATTGGATGACGTTATTGTAGCGAGGATTCCGGCAGGATATAAGTGTAAAAGTGTAGATAATAATCGGACTAAGGTATTTAGTGTAAATACAAAAGTAACAGGCACAAAAAAGCCCACTTACTAGTGGGCTTTTTACAAACCGGATAGGCTTACTTGTGACGTAATTGCTGAATTACGCGTAACTGAGCAACTGCTTCTGCCAGTCGCGTAGCCGCTTGCTGATAGTCAAACTCAACAGCTGACGAATTCGCCATATGTTCTTCAGCTTCACGTTTAGCCTTTTGTACAGAATCTTCATCTAAATCTTCACCACGAACCGCAGTATCTGCAAGAATCGTGATGTGATTTGGTTGAACTTCTAATGTACCGCCAGCAACATATATCACATCTTCGTGACCAAATTGCTTAACTAAACGTACCATACCAGGTTTAAGGGCAGTTAGTAGTGGAGCATGGCCTAGGTTTACACCCAGCTCGCCTTCACTACCAGATACTTGAATCGATTCAACAAGACCAGAGAACAAACTCTGCTCAGCGCTTACTACGTCAAGATGTACAGTCATAGCTGTCATACTACCCTCCTAGTTACATGCCTTTGGCTTTTTCTTGAGCTTCTTCGATAGAGCCAACCATGTAGAACGCTTGCTCTGGCATATCATCAAATTCACCGTTTAAGATGCCTTTAAAGCCAGAAATTGTATCTTTTAGTGATACGTATTTACCAGACGCGCCTGTAAACACCTCTGCCACGAAGAATGGCTGAGATAGGAAACGTTGGATTTTACGTGCACGAGATACAAGTTGCTTATCTTCGTCAGAAAGCTCGTCCATACCTAGGATTGCAATGATGTCTTTAAGTTCTTTATAACGCTGAAGAACTGTTTGAACGCCACGTGCTGTATCGTAGTGCTCTTGACCAATTACTTGTGGGTCAAGTTGACGTGAAGATGAATCAAGTGGGTCTACCGCTGGGTAAATACCAAGTGATGCGATATCACGTGAAAGTACTACTGTTGCGTCTAAGTGAGCAAAGGTAGTTGCTGGAGATGGATCCGTTAAATCATCCGCAGGTACGTATACCGCTTGGATTGATGTAATTGAACCCGTCTTAGTAGAAGCGATACGCTCTTGAAGCACACCCATTTCTTCAGCAAGTGTAGGCTGGTAACCTACCGCTGATGGCATACGACCAAGTAGTGCAGATACTTCTGTACCAGCAAGAGTATAACGGTAGATGTTATCTACGAAGAAAAGTACATCGCGACCTTCATCACGGAACTTTTCAGCCATAGTAAGACCTGTTAACGCTACGCGTAAACGGTTACCTGGAGGCTCGTTCATCTGACCGTATACAAGCGATACTTTATCAAGTACGTTTGAATCGTTCATCTCATGGTAGAAATCGTTACCCTCACGTGTACGCTCACCAACACCTGCGAATACTGAGTAGCCGCTATGCTCGATTGCGATGTTACGGATAAGTTCCATCATGTTTACAGTTTTACCAACACCGGCACCACCGAATAAACCAACTTTACCACCTTTAGCAAACGGACATACAAGGTCGATAACCTTGATACCAGTTTCTAAAAGTTCAACTGAACTTGATTGCTCTTCGTATGAAGGTGCTGCACGGTGAATAGACATACGGTCTTCTTCGCCGATTGGACCCGCTTCATCGATTGGCTCACCAAGTACGTTCATGATACGACCAAGTGTTGCTTTACCAACTGGAACTTGAATCGATTCACCTGTATTCATAACTAAAGCACTACGACGTAAACCATCAGTAGTACCCATAGCGATAGTACGCACTACACCGCCACCTAGCTGTTGTTGAACTTCTAGAGTCAAACCAGCTAAATCGCCATCTGTTACTCTTAGTGCGTGGTATACCGCTGGCACGCTATCTTGTGGAAATTCAATATCCACAACGGCGCCGATAATTTGGACGACCTTACCTAAACTCATGTCTATTCCTCTCGTTAATCTTTACCCGAAGCATTAAACTGCTGCTGAGCCAGAACAAATCTCACTAATTTCTTGTGTGATTGCTGCTTGGCGAGCCTTGTTATAAACAAGCTGTAGCTCGTCCATAAGGTCACCTGCGTTATCAGTTGCAGCTTTCATTGCAACCATACGAGCAGCCTGTTCAGAGGCAGCATTTTCTACCACACCTTGGTATGCTTGAGACTCAATAAAGCGTACTAACAAAGACTCTAAAATAGCCTCTGGATTTGGCTCGTATAAGTAATCCCATGTGTGAGCAGATACTTCTTCTTCAGCTTTTGGCAAAGGGAGTAACTGATCTATAATTGGCTCTTGCCTCATGGTATTAACGAATTTGTTATATACCAAGAATAAACGGTCTATTTTGCCTTCAGAAAATGCATCAAGCATAACTTTTACAGGACCAATAACGTCTTGTACTGAAGGTTTATCTCCTAGGCCCGCTTTTTTAGCGAGTAGTTGACCACCAAAACGTTGAAAGAAGCCAGCTGCTTTACTACCTAAAGTAGCAAATTCAGCATCAACACCTTTTTCTTTCCACGCTTTAACATCAAGTGCAACTTTCTTAAACTCGTTTGAGTTTAGACCGCCACACAGACCACGGTCTGTAGAGATAACAATATAACCAACTCGTTTCACTTCACGATCTTTTAAGAACGGGTGAGTAAAATCAAGATTTGCTTGAGCAACACGACCAATTACTTCACGTAATTTGTCAGCGTATGGACGGCTTGAAGCAACGCGTTCTTGCGCCCTTTTCATTTTAGACGCAGCAACCATTTCCATTGCGCTAGTGATCTTTTGAGTATTTTTAATACTCCCGATCTTGCTTTTAATCTCTTTTCCGCTGGCCATGACTCTCTCTCCGAATCAAGGTGTGCTTTAGTTTCCTAAAGCGCACCATTAATAACTAAATTACCAAGTTTGCGTAGACTTGAACTTCGTTAGAAGTTCTTTAAGCTGCGCTTCGATCTCGGCATTCAAGTTACCAGTTTCATTGATTTGAGCCACAAGCTCTGCGTATGTGCTATTTGCATACGAAAGTAAAGCTGCTTCAAAGTCACCGATTTTCGCGATTTCGATGTCTTGAAGGAAGCCTTTTTCAGCAGCAAATAACGACAAAGACATATCAGCAACAGACATTGGCGCGTACTGTTTCTGCTTCATTAGCTCTGTTACACGCTCACCATGCTCAAGTTGAGCACGAGTTGCATCATCAAGGTCAGACGCGAACTGCGAGAACGCAGCTAATTCACGGTACTGAGCTAGGGCTAGACGAATACCGCCACCTAGTTTCTTAACGATTTTAGTTTGTGCAGCACCACCAACACGCGATACCGAGATACCAGCATTTACTGCCGGACGGATACCTGAGTTGAATAAGTCAGTTTCTAAGAAGATCTGACCATCGGTGATAGAGATAACGTTAGTCGGTACGAACGCAGAAACGTCGCCGCCTTGAGTTTCAATGATTGGCAATGCCGTCAATGAACCAGTTTTACCTTTCACTTCACCATTAGTGAACTTTTCAACGTAATCTGCGTTTACACGCGATGCACGCTCTAAAAGACGAGAGTGAAGGTAGAATACGTCACCTGGGTATGCTTCACGCCCTGGTGGACGCTTAAGTAGTAATGAAATTTGACGGTAAGCAACTGCTTGCTTAGACAAATCATCATATACGATTAATGCGTTTTCACCACGGTCACGGAAGTATTCACCCATAGTACAGCCCGCGAACGGTGCTAAGTACTGAAGTGCCGCAGATTCAGAAGCAGATGCAACAACTACGATAGTATTTGCTAGTGCACCATGCTCTTCTAATTTACGAACTACGTTTGCAATAGTAGATGCTTTTTGACCAATCGCAACGTACACACACTTAACGCCTGTGTCTTTTTGATTGATGATTGCATCGATTGCTAGTGCAGTTTTACCTGTTTGGCGATCCCCAATGATAAGTTCACGTTGACCACGACCAACTGGAATCATCGCATCAATAGATTTATAACCAGTTTGAACTGGCTCATCTACAGATTTACGCTCGATTACACCTGGTGCAATTTTTTCTACAGGTTCAAACCCGTCGTTATCTAGAGCGCCTTTACCATCGATTGGAGCACCTAGTGTGTTTACAACACGACCAAGTAAACCAGGACCAACAGGAACTTCTAAAATACGACCAGTTGTATATACTTTTACGCCTTCAGTAAGGTCAGCGTACGG
Organism: Pseudoalteromonas sp. SWYJZ19; assembly: GCF_015864375.1. Lineage (NCBI taxonomy): Bacteria > Pseudomonadati > Pseudomonadota > Gammaproteobacteria > Alteromonadales > Pseudoalteromonadaceae > Pseudoalteromonas > Pseudoalteromonas sp. SWYJZ19. The sequence goes on along the minus strand of NZ_JADYXI010000024.1, from coordinate 47,183 downwards.
ACCCATTACTACTGCACCAATTGAGTCGCGCTCAAGGTTTAGTGCGATAGCATAACGGCTGCCAGGAAGCTCAATCATTTCACCTTGCATACAGTCAGCAAGACCGTGGATGCGGATGATACCGTCAGTAACAGATACAATAGTACCTTCGTTACGAGCTTCACTTACAACTTCGAACTTCTCAATACGTTGTTTGATCAGATCTGAAATTTCAGTGGAATTAAGTTGCATGCTCTTTTTCCCAATTACGATTGTAGTGTTGTAGCTAAGCGGTTTAATTTACCGCGAATAGTACCGTCGATTACAGTGTCGCCAGACCTAATAATAAGTCCACCAACCACTGACGCGTCTTCACTACAATTCAGCTTAACTTTGCGTGCGAAACGTTTTTCAAGTGCCGCTACCAATGACTCTTGTTGCGCAGCAACAAGAGGAGTTGCAGAAATCACATCTACTTCGATTTCTTTATCGTATTCTGCTTTAAATTCAGCAAATAACTGTGCAACTTCAGGTAGAGCTGTCAAACGTCCATTTTCAGCCATCACCTTAACTAGGTTCTGACCTTGTTCGTTGAGCTGCTCAGCACAAAGTTGAATAAATAATTCAGCTTGTGCAGTAGCTGTAGGCATACCTGCTAAAGCAGATGATGCTTGTTCATTGCTGGCTACGTGGCCTGCAAAGAACAACATATCGTTCCAGCTTTCAAGAGTGCCTTTCTCAACGGCAAGTTCAAAAGCCGCTTTAGCGTATGGGCGAGCGATAGTAGTCAAATTAGACATGCTCATACCCTCCTAATTACAGCTCAGCGACAAGTTTTTCAACGATGTCACTATGTGCGGCTTGATTAATTTCACGCTCTAAAATACGTTCTGCACCAATCACTGCCAGAGTTGCTACTTGCTTACGTAGCTCTTCTGTTATGCGATTACGTTCAGACTCAACTTCAGAGTGCCCTTGAGCAATGATACTTTCACGCTCTTGCTGACCACGAAGTGTTTCTTCGTCAACAATTAGCACTGCACGCTTTTTAGCTTGATCAATGATATCAGCCGCTTGAGCTTTTGCATCTTTAAGCTGTTCAGCAGCTTTCTTTTGCGCAAGTTCTAAGTCTTTTTCGGCTCTATCAGAGGCAGCTAAACCATCTTCGATTTTTTTCTGGCGAGCTTCAATTGCACCGTTTAGTGGTGGCCATACGTATTTCATACAAAATAATACGAACACCGTAAACGCAATCAATTCACCGATAAGAGTGGCGTTTAAATTCACAACCGCTCCTCCTTAAATAGTAAGCTGTTCAAAAAATAAAATTAAAGTACGAACAACAATACCATAGCGATACCAACACCAATCATTGCTACAGCATCGATTAGACCAGCAAGGATAAACATTTTAACTTGTAGCGAAGGTGCAAGCTCAGGTTGACGCGCACATGCTTCAAGGAATTTACCGCCCATGTTACCAAAACCGATTGCTGTGCCGATTGCACCAAAACCAATTAGTAAAGCTACTGCGATGTACTTAATTGCTTCAGGCATTGATAATACTTGTTCCATTTTTTTCTCCAAAGTTTCAATTGTAAATTAAAGTTAAATATTAAAAGTTATAAAAATTAAAGTTGTAAATTAGTGATTATCTGAGCTTGCCATGCTTAGGTATACAATCGTTAGCATCATAAATAAGAATGCTTGTAATGTAATAACTAAGATGTGGAATACTGCCCAAACAAAATGCAATGGTAATTGCATAAAACCGATAGCGCCGATCAAGATGAAAATCAACTCACCCGCATATAAGTTACCAAACAAACGTAATGCTAATGAAAACGGTTTAGAAACGAGTGCAATCAGTTCAAGTAATAAGTTAAATGGTATCAAAATAATTTGAACAAACATGTTATTTGAGCTGAACGGATGAAGCGTTAACTCTTTAATAAACCCGCCAATGCCTTTTATTTTGATTGAGTAACCAATCATCAAAATAAATACACCTAGCGCTAGCGCTGAAGTCATATTGATATCAGTAGTAGGTACAATTTTCATGTACACATCGTGTGAATCCATACCAAATGCAGTTTCACCAACGAAACCTGCAAATGCTGGTAAAAAGTCAACTGGGATTAAATCCATTAAGTTCATTAAGAACACCCAAACGAAAATCGTTAAGGCTAATGGTGCAATAAGCTTGCTTCTACCATGGAAAGTATCGCGTACGTTGTCACCAACGAATTCTACGATTATTTCAATAAAACACTGAAACTTACCAGGTACACCTAGTGTTGATTTTTTAGCGGCACTACGGAAGATCCATAAAAATAATAGACCTAATCCGATAGACCATGCGAGGGTATCTATATGCCATGTCCAGAAACCACTATCCGTACATGCTTTGTTGAAGGCGAGACCTGTATCGGTCGAACACATCTTAGCATTGGTCAAATGGTGCTGGATATGGCCAGATAGAGTAACTTCTTCTGCTGCCATGTTATATCCCAAAAGTTAATGTTTAAAAAAAACGGGGGCGAACAATCCAGTAAATAGCGCCAGTATATAAGTACTAAAAAAAGGTAATAAAATTACCGGAAAATGCTTCAGTACTAGCGCAAACAATACGATTGTTAGCATAAACTTTAATCCGTTGCCGCGTTTCAACGAGGCATACGCTTGATTTGCTCGGCTTGCACCCATATATCTGAATGCATAAAGCGCAAATACAAAGTGCGGAAGTACTGCTACAGCTCCACCAACAAGTGATGAAAGCCCTGCATTGACTCCCGAACTAAAAAAAATAATTACAGCAGCAACTAATGCTACAACACCCTGAAGGCAAATTAACTTTAATACGGCAAGTCGATATGGACTTGCTAACTTGTCAGTCACGTTTAGTTAACCTTTATTGCGTTCTAATTGTTAGGGTGTGAAAACTGGCGAAATTATACTTAATCCTGCCAGTTTTGCAACTTGAGTAGACGCTTTGTAACACGAAATAGCTACAAATGTCCCTTTTCAGACATGTAATAAATTAATGGTGGGTATTGTCGTGATTGATACGATTTAAAATGCCGTCAAGTTCATCTAAATTAGTATAAGAAATAACAAGCTTACCTTTGCCTTTTTTATTGTAGTTAATCTCAACTTTGGCACCTAGGTTTTCAGCGAGTTGTTGCTCTAACTGCTTAACATCAGGATCTTTTTCGGTTACTTCTTTAGCAGGTACAGGCTCTAAGATAGAACGTACGAGCTTTTCAGTTTCTCGAACGGTTAGTGCTTTAGCAACCGCTAAACGAGCAGCATCTGACTGCGCTTCACCTTCAAGAGCTAACAGACAACGAGCATGGCCCATTTCGATATCGCCATGTTCTAACAGAATTTTTACATCGTTATTTAAATTATTTAAACGCAGTAAATTAGTTACTGTTGTACGTGATTTACCAACGGCATCGGCTACTTGCTGATGTGTTAGTTCAAATTCTATAAGTAAACGATTAAGTGCAACCGCTTCTTCCATAGCATTTAAATCTTCACGCTGAATATTTTCTATCAGTGCAATCGCAACGGCAGCTTCATCAGGTACATCTTTAATAATACAAGGCACTGTTTCAAGCTTAGCTATTTGCGCAGCGCGCCAACGACGCTCACCAGCAATAATTTCGAAGCTATTGTGTGCAATAGGGCGCACAACAATGGGTTGAATAATACCTTGTGAGCGAATAGAACTAGCAAGCTCTTCTAACGCCTCTTCAGACATGTCTTTACGAGGTTGGTATTTACCCGAGTGTAAAAACTCTATTGGGAGTTTTTGTAATTCACTATTATTAGCCGCAGCATTTTGCACAGCCTCAGAAACGTTTGATGTGTCTTGTTCCTTGCTTGGGCTTGGTGCAGGCTTTGACGAACTTAAAAGTGCATCGAGTCCTCGGCCTAAACCTCGTTTTTTAGCAGACATGTTATTTTTTTACCTCAAAGTTAGGCGACAACGGACGCTGTTTTTTCTTTTCTGCGTAACATTTCACCAGCGAGTGCTAAATATGCTTTAGCACCACTTGATGCCCGGTCATAGTACATAGCAGGAGTACCAAAACTAGGTGCCTCCGCTAAACGAACATTACGCGGGATCACCGTACGGTATACCTTATCGCCAAAATGTTGTTTTAATTGTTCTGATACATCATTTGCCAAACGGTTACGCGGGTCGTACATAGTACGAAGTATACCTTCAATTTGTAAGCTAGGATTCACTAACTTAGCAAGTTGCGTAATCGTATCCATTAATGCGGTTAACCCTTCTAGTGCATAATACTCACACTGCATTGGCACTAAAATAGAATCAGCTGCGGCCATTGCGTTAACAGTTAACATATTTAGAGAGGGTGGACAGTCGATAAAAATAAATTCGTACTGGTCCTGAATTTTTTCAAGTGCATTACGTAAACGCACTTCACGGGCAAATAATTCCATCAATTTAACTTCTGCAGCGGTTACATCACCGTTTGCAGCAATCATATGGTATTCGCCAGACGTTTCTTTAATGATAACGTCTTCTATAGGTTTATCTTCAATAAGTAAGTCGTAAATAGTTGGCACGTCGCCATACTTATCTACGCCACTACCCATAGTCGCATTACCTTGCGGATCGAGATCAATTAACAGCACTTTACGTTTCGTTGCAGCCATAGACGCAGCGAGGTTAACAGCGGTTGTAGTTTTACCCACTCCACCTTTTTGATTTGCTAATGCGATGACTTTTGCCACGGTGTCTCTGATCCCTAGTCTTTAGAAAGAATAATTAAATGTCGTTGTGCATCTAAATTAGGTACTTCTAATGCAATTTTTTGCTCAAACTTAACGCCTGCAGGTAGTGACTCTAGCTCTTCGCTAGGGAACACGCCTTTAAGTGCTATAAATTTACCTGAATGATCGATTAAGTGCGAACACCAGTCAACCATATCTTGTAGTGAAGCAAATGCACGACTTAGTACGCCGTCTAATTTAACACTTGGTTGATATTCTTCAACTCTTGACTGAACCGGGGTTACATTATCAAGACCAAGCTCATGTTTAACGTGCATTAAAAATCGCACACGCTTACCTAAGCTATCTAATAACACAAAGTGTGTATTAGGCAATGCTATTGCTAATACGATACCCGGTAAGCCAGGACCCGTACCAACATCAATATAATGATGACCGGGTAAATGAGGTGCAACAACTAAACTGTCCATAATATGCTTAATCATCATTTCTTCAGGTAAGCGTACAGAAGTTAAGTTATAAGCTTTATTCCACTTATTTAATAACTCGACGTAACGAACTAGCTGTTGCTGTTGTTTTTCTGTTAGCGCAATATCAGTTTGCGCTAACAATGTAGTTAATTGTTGCTGTAACACTATGTACCCTTATCGTTACGCAGATTTGCGTAATAAGCCTTGCTTCTTCAGATACACTAATAATAGCGAAATCGCCGCTGGGGTGATACCAGAAATGCGCGATGCTTGACCAATAGTGTCAGGACGCGACTCAATAAGCTTGGCAACTACCTCATTTGACAAACCAGATACGGTTTTATAATCAAACTCTTTTGGTAAAATTGTTTGCTCATGACGAAGCTGTTTGTTGATCTCATCTTGTTGACGCGCAATATAACCTGCGTACTTAGTATGGATCTCAACTTGTTCAAGTGCTGCTTTGTTTGTAAATTCAGATCCTAATCCTTCTATAGCCATAAGATCGTTATAACGAATCTCTGGGCGACGAAGTAATTCTTCTAAACTTGCTTCACGTGTAAGCGGTGTTTTAAGTAATGCATTTACTTGATCTACAACGGCGTGATCTTTATGAATCCACGTATCTTTAATGCGTTGCTTCTCTTTTTCGATTACTTCCATTTTTTCGTTAAATGCCTGCCAGCGTTCGTCATTAACTAAACCTAGTTCACGGCCTTTTTCAGTTAAACGAATATCAGCATTATCTTCACGAAGTAATAAACGGTATTCGGCACGACTGGTAAACATGCGGTATGGTTCTTTTGTACCCAGTGTTGCTAAGTCGTCGATTAATACACCCACGTAAGCTTCATCACGACGTGGTGTCCAAGAGTCTTTACCTTGCACTTTTAGCGCCGCATTCATCCCTGCAATTAAGCCTTGTGCACCCGCTTCTTCATAGCCGGTAGTACCGTTAATTTGACCCGCAAAAAATAAACCTTCAATAAATTTAGTTTCTAAAGATTGTTTTAAATCACGTGGATCAAAGTAATCATATTCAATTGCGTAACCAGGTCGACAAATATGTGCATTTTCAAAACCTGTAATCGATTGCACAATTTCAAGTTGTACATCAAACGGTAAACTAGTCGAAATACCATTTGGGTATAATTCGTATGATGTTAAACCTTCAGGCTCAACAAATATTTGATGTTTATCTTTATCTGCAAAACGAACAATTTTATCTTCAATTGAAGGGCAGTATCGTGGACCAATACCTTCAATAACACCTGAGTACATAGGTGAGCGATGTAAGTTTTTACGAATAACATCATGTGTTTTTTCGTTTGTGTAAGTTATGTAACACGGTATCTGTTGTGGGTGATCTGATTGTTTACCCATAAACGAAAACACAGGAGTTGGTGTATCACCTGGCTGTGCTTCCATTTTTGTAAAATCAACAGTACGTGCATCAATACGTGGAGGTGTACCTGTTTTTAAACGATCCACTCTAAATGGATGTTCACGTAAGCGATCAGCTAAAGCGATTGAAGGAGGATCGCCTGCACGACCGCCTTTATAATTTTCTAAACCAATATGAATTAAGCCGCCTAAAAAAGTACCCACGGTTAAAACAACACTTGGTGCACTAAAACGTAAACCCATTTGAGTTACTACGCCAGTAACACGATCGTTTTCAACAATAAGATCATCACATGATTGTTGAAAAATCTTAAGGTTATCTTGGTTTTGTAATGTTGTTTGAATAGCCGCTTTGTACAAAGCGCGATCTGCTTGTGCTCGAGTAGCACGAACAGCAGGTCCTTTTGAAGAATTTAGTGTACGAAATTGGATCCCGCCTTTATCAATGGCCTGTGCCATTGCACCACCAAGAGCGTCGATCTCTTTTACCAAATGACCTTTGCCAATCCCACCAATTGCTGGGTTGCAAGACATTTGACCAAGGGTATCCATATTGTGAGTCAGTAGCAGGGTATTCATCCCCATACGGGCAGCTGCTAATGCGGCTTCAGTGCCAGCATGTCCACCACCTACTACGATAACGTCAAAATTTTCGTGAAAAATCATTAATGGGATCCTACTTAAATCAAACCGGTAAACTTCAAAAGGGAGCGTATTCTACCTAGAAATTGGCAGAAGATAAATGATTAAACAAAGGGCAAGATCTAAGTATGTGATCTCTAATAATATAAAGGATCTTTTAAAGAGATCTTTTATTACTATTACTACTACTGATCGACTTTTCTGTTGATAAGGTTTAGATCTTCATTTAAAACATGAAATTAGATCAGATCTAAAGGTGTTAATATGATCGGATCATCCAGCAAATAAGCTCTGATCAAAAAGGCACTTTATGCACAGGGTTGAATCAGTTGGATCTTATCCAATGGATAAGCATGCTTTAAAACGCAGTTTATTCAATCTTTATCCACAAAACCTAGTAAATTATTAGTAAATTGTGGGTAACTTTATATATAACTTTTTACTTGATCTATCTATTTTATGCCTGTTTGAGCTATCCAAGAGTCTAACCATGTTAATGCAGTGTCTTCTGGTAGTGCTTCATCGAGAATATTAAGCTCTAAACGTTCTGCTACTTTTATAGCGCCTTTTTGAGTTAATAAGGCATCTATATTACGTCCTGCTAGGTTATAAGTGTCATAACTAGTGTCGCCTAAAGCTATTACTGAATATTTTAATTCAGATAAATCATCTGCTTGAGTTACATCTTCAACAAAACTAATAAGATTTTCAGGGTAATCACCTGCACCATAAGTTGATGTGCAGATTAACCAAATGGTATTTTGCTGATCAATATCGCTAAATTCAGGTTGATCATGTAGTTGCGTAGTAATACCAAGGTTATTAAGCGCGTCGCTTAATTGCTCTGCAACATACTCGGCTGATCCCATTTGGCTGCCGACAATAAGATTTACTGAACTCATGAATATTAGTGATCACATTGGTTTTAATTGCCGCCTATGATAACTGAGTGAGGATAACAGTAAAGTTAAGAGTGCTTTTTTGTATAACTATTTTTGCGGTAATTTTACACTCATTCAAAATTGTGTCTTTAAGTTGTTGATAATATAGTGTTTAACAAATTATCTTTAAATGTAATCTTCTGATCAAGTTGTTGATAACGGTGGGGAAAGCTCTGCTTAAACTGATTTTTTAGGTTGTTTTATATTCGCTAAGTTATTGATATTACTTGTCAGTAAAGAATTAAATTGTAAATATCTTAATTAAAAATACATGTTGATCATAATGTGGATATAAAGCCTGTTGATAACCTTAAATTTAGATCGAAAATAATTTTTAAAAATGATCTAATAAAGGAGATCTAATGAAATTAATTAAAAATAAGTTCATAAATAGATAAATTACAATTGATCATGAGGTTTTTGCAGCTGATTTACCTAGTTTTGGTATTTATTTGAGCTGAAAATTAGGTATTGTGGATAAGTGATCTCGGTATTTTTAATTTTATGCGAATTTAGAGCTGCTATTTTTATTAATTTTGCTGGTGGAGTAAGCAGATCAAAAGTTTTGAATACTTAGCAGTTGAGTTATTTTATTTAAAAATCACAGTGATTATCAAATTATATGTTGTCAAAAGTAAGCTTTTTAGAGTACTAATCAGTGTTTTTTAGCTCTTTAATTGAGCGAATAGCATCATTTTTTGCGTGTATGAGGTGTGCTTTAGTGCATTTTTGTGAGCTAAAGTAAGTATAAGGAAGCCATTTATAACTACTTTTTGTATGACATATAACGCTATTAAAGCGCGCGGTTGTTTGAAAAGGCATTGGTTTTAGTCTTAATAATAGGTGTAATTTGTGCTATTAATTCCCCCAATAAGCATTCTTATTATTGTGTAATCTATATAATCTGACCTCTCTTAGCACGTAACAAAGGTAGTTTTAGATATGATTTTATTGGCAGTAATTTGCAGGCATCAGGTGTACAAATACATATTTTACAGCTGAATATTTTACATAAAAAAAGAGCACCTAAGTGCTCTTATAATAAAAATATATCTGTAATAGGGTGTTTATTTACCAATACAAAACGAGCTAAATATTTTGCCAAGTAGGTCGTCTGAGGTAAATTCACCGGTTATTTCATTCAAATACTGCTGTGTTAAACGCAGTTCTTCAGCGAGTATTTCACCAGCAATGTGCATTTCTAATTGTGTTTTACCCGTTTCTAAATGATACGCAGCACTTTCTAGTGCATCTAAATGACGACGGCGCGCCATAAAGCCACCTTCTGTTGCGCCTTGAAAGCCTATACACGCTTTTAAATGCTCGCGAACAAGTTCAATACCGTCAGCATTTTTAGCACTTAAGCTGATTACCGGGTATTGTTGCTCTTGCTCCATTCCGACTATGTCGCCCGATAAATCAGCTTTATTTCTGATGACCGTAACCCCCATACCTTCTGGTAATTTTGCCATAAATTCAGGCCAAATTTTGTGCGGGTCAGTATCTATAGTGTCAGTGCCATCAAGCATAAATAAAACGCGGTCGGCTTGGTTTATTTCATCCCATGCACGCTCAATACCTATTTGTTCTACTCTGTCTGGGCTTTCACGTAGGCCTGCTGTATCTATAATATGCAGTGGCATACCGTCTATATGTATATGCTCTCTTAGTACGTCGCGAGTGGTACCGGCTATTTCTGTTACGATTGCGGCTTCACGACCGGCTAGAGCGTTAAGCAGGCTTGATTTACCCGCATTAGGGCGACCTGCAATAACAACACGCATACCTTCGCGCATGATGCTGCCTTGCTTGGCTTGGTTGGTTACAGTGTTAAGCTGAGTAATAATCGCGTCTAAGTCGCCTGACACTTTACCATCTGATAAAAAATCAATTTCTTCATCAGGAAAGTCTATTGCCGCTTCTACATACATACGTAAGTGAATTACTTTTTCTACGAGTGTTTCTATGTGTTTAGAAAATTCACCTTGGAGAGACTGTAGGGCGCTTTTAGCGGCTTGCTCGCTGGTAGCATTAATTAAGTCGGCGATGGCTTCTGCTTGTGTTAAATCAAGCTTGTCATTCATAAATGCGCGCTCTGAGAACTCACCAGGCTTTGCTAAACGAACGCCCTCTATTTTACTAATTTCTTTAAGTAACATATCCAGTACTACAGGACCGCCGTGGCCTTGTAATTCAAGTACGTCTTCACCAGTAAATGAGTTAGGACCTGCAAAGTAAATGGCAATACCTTGATCAAGTTGCTCGCCAGCAAGGCTTTTAAATGGCACATAATCGGCGTAGCGAACTTTAGGTATTTTACCTACTACTTTTTCAGCGACACTTTTAGCAAGGCTACCTGAAACGCGAATAATACCAACACCACCACGTCCAGGTGCTGTTGCTTGTGCTGCAATTGTATCTTGATTGATCATGCTATTAATTTGCCAACGATGAGTAAGTTTATGCCCGTATTGTAACCTATCGATTTATTTGTAGCGAATAGCTGTGGTGAAAAACAGGCAATAAAAAAGGCGACCGAAGTCGCCTTTATATAAGTAGGAGCTTAGTTAGCCTCTTACTTTAATTCCTTTCTTTTCCATGCCACGGTAGATGATTAACATCTGGACAATAGAAATAAGGTTAGACACTAACCAGTAAAGAACTAAACCAGATGGGAACCATAAGAAGAATACAGAGAAGATAACCGGCATAAAGGTCATCATTTTTTGCTGCATTGGATCAGTAACCGTCATAGGTTGTAGCTTTTGCGTCACAAACATACTCGCACCAAATAATATTGGTAGTACGTAGTACGGGTCTTGTGCAGAAAGGTCAGTTAACCAAAAAATGAATTCAGCATGGCGAAGTTCAGTAGACTCTAAGAATACGTAGAACAAGGCTAAGAAAATTGGCATTTGTAGCAAAATAGGGAAACAGCCACCCATTGGGTTAACTTTTTCTTTTTTGTACATTTCCATTGTTGCTTGGCCGAACTTTTGACGGTCATCACCAAACTTTTCTTTAAGGGCTGCCATTTTAGGCTGTAGGGCACGCATTTTTGCCATTGAAGTGTATTGCGCTTTAGTAAGTGGGTACATTAACGATTTTACGATAATAGTGATGGCAATAATTGCTACACCCCAGTTACCTAAAATGCTGTGTAGCCATTTTAGCAATACAAATAAAGGTTGCGAAATAAACCATAACCAACCGTAATCTACAGTTAGGTCTAGGTCTGGGTGAATAGCTTCAAGAATATCTGACTCTTTCGGGCCCATATAATAAGTAGCAGTTAGTATTTGCTCACTACCAGCTTGAATATTTACAGCAGGGTCTTTAGCACCAATAATAGCGGCATTACTTTTTGTAATTAAGCTATAAATTGTATTTGATTGATCTTGCATTGGAACCCAAGCACTTACAAAGTAATGCTGAATAAAGGCAACATAACCACCTTGTGTACTTTTATTTAGGTTTTTGTCAGCCATATCTGAAAAACTATACTTTTCGTAAGGTTCTTCATCAGTACCGTATGCAGCACCTAAATAGTTTTGATCAACCATGCTGCCTTTTTCTTGTACGGTACGCTTAATTTGCGTGTATAGCTGTACTTGAAGTGGTGTGCTTGTTGTATTGTTAACTTTGTATTCTAAACCAACATCATATTGACCTTTTTTGAATACGTACGTCTTAGTAAAGTTAACACCATTACTATCAGTAAACTGAAGTGGAACGCGAAGCTCATCACCCGTTAAGGTATATGTTTTTTGTTCGGTACTATAAGTAGGGCGACCATTAGCTGATGCATCAGGGCCATTTAAGCCAATTAAGCCACTTTGTGAAAAGTATTGTCTACCTTCAATAAGCTCACCAAGAAGCATATAAGGTGTGTCGCTACCTTTGGTATCTTCATACTGAAGAAGATCTGCTTCAACAATATCACCGCCTTTGGTGTCAATTTTAACTTTAAAAACGTCAGTAGTGATATTAATTACAGAACGTTTAGCTAAAGTTGCTGAAGCGGGTAAACCTGAATCTGACGATGAAGGGATATAATCATCCGACTCTGGTGAATTTGCTTGTAGTGTTTGTGTTGTGGCACTTGGATCGACTTTAGGCTTGTTGTAATCATTATCCCATTCTTGGAACAATAAAAACGACACTAGCATTAGGCCAATTAATAAAAACGTGCGTTGCGATTCCATAACAGCTCTTATTTCTCGTGTTGGTGGTTAATATGGGTTAATTTTTCAGGGACGGGGTCTTCTCCACCTGAATGTAAAGGATGGCATTTTAATATGCGTTTTAAAGCTAACCAACTACCTTTTATAAATCCATGCAAATTAATTGCTTGAATTGCATAATGTGAGCAGCTTGGATTAAAACGACAATGCGGACCTAACAGCGGGCTAATCCACTTTTGATAACCGCGGATAAATAACACTAAACAAAACCTCGGTAAAGCAACAAGTGGTTTAAGTAACCTCATGATGTTTATGCCCCTACTTAAGTTTAGTGAGATAGATATCATGTATTTAAAGACTCAATTAGAAAATTTAAATGCATGATTAAAAGGTGAGCTAAAGATACATTAATTAACCCTGCAATTCTATTGCAATTAGGTTTGTTTATTAGATTTAGCTGATTTGTTTGGGCGTTTCTTAAAAGGTGGCGGTTTAGGTGCACCTGGTTTACAGCGTTCGTTAATTTTTCGCCATAATTTAGTAAGTTGTTTGGTTATTTCTTCATTAGACTGTTCATCAATACCATTTTTAACCATAAGCACAATATCAATATTATCGATGCTGTGTTGATTTAAACGAAAACTTTCGCGAGCAAGACGTTTAATACGGTTTCGTTGGCATGCCTTTTTTACACGTTTTTTAGCAACAGTAAGACCTAACCGAGGTTTATCTTGGTCATTTGGTTTAGCTAATAGAGTAAAGAAAGGAGTTGCAGCCCGAGCGGGTTCATTAAATATGCGAGAGTAATGCGAGGGAGTTAACAGACGTAACTCCCTGCCAAAGCTAAAGTCTTCCACTTATAAATTAAGCAGAAAGAACTTTGCGGCCTTTAGCGCGGCGACGTGCTAATACTTTACGGCCATTTACAGTTGCCATGCGAGCACGGAAGCCGTGTGCACGTTTGCGTTTTAAAACGCTAGGTTGAAAAGTTCTTTTCATAACAATCTCATCCGATCGGTTAAAGTTAAAACATCCTATACAGGTCGCGATCCTGGCATAGGTGCCATTGCGAGCGCGAGATATTATAGAGTAAGTAATGTAAAGTCAATCATAATTACGTTAAGGGTATATAACCCACCTACTACTATATAAGAGATCATATAAGGCGATCGGTTAGGATCATCATAAATAAGAAGTTTTCCACAGCCCCTGTATAAAAAGTGAATAAAAGCGGGGGAAAAGTAAATTGGATCGTAAATTTGGTTCGCGATCTTGGTGTTATTTTGTTATGATCTCCTCTCAGGATCTAAAATAAAAACTGTTTTAAATCAGTTTGTTAATGATTTTATACATCGATATCAACAATTTTACAAAAATCAATCTTTTACTTGTGGATAAAGTGCCTTCATAATACGCGGTCTTGGGTCGCTTATTGGACCATTTGAACGCAATAAATGTATGATTTATAATCATTAATGATGTGCGGGAATAAAAATTATATCTCTGGGAGTTTAACTGTGTATCTGTCGGTTTGGCAAAGTTGTTTATATGTATTGCAAGATGAGCTGCCTTCGCAGCAATTCAGTATGTGGGTAAGACCGCTACAAGCAGAAAGTACCGAAGATACCTTGACGATTTATGCACCTAATCGCTTTGTGCTTGATTGGGTGAGAGAAAAGTACCTAAATAGAATTAACGAATTACTAGTAGAAATTTGTGGTGTTGAAGCCCCAAAACTACGTTTTGATGTAGGTAGTAAACCTTTATTAAATGCACAAGCTGCACCGGTTATAGAAACTCAATCGGCACCAAGTGCACACGCTTCAGCAAAACAACAGCCTCGCGAGCAAAAGCCAGTTGTTGAACCTGCACCTAAGTCAGGTTACAAATCTAACATTAAAGAAAACTATACTTTTGATAGCTTTGTTGAAGGTAAATCAAACCAATTAGCAAAAGCTGCGGCCACACAGGTTGCCGACAATCCTGGCTCTGCTTTTAATCCTGTATTTATATACGGTGGCACTGGTTTAGGTAAAACTCACTTATTACATGCGGTAGGTAATGGCATTATGGCAAATAAGCCAGATGCTAAAATTGTTTACATGCATTCAGAACGCTTTGTTCAAGACATGGTAAAGGCACTTCAAAATAATGCGATAGAAGAATTTAAGCGTTATTACCGCAGTGTTGATGCATTAATGATTGATGATATTCAATTTTTTGCTAACAAAGAGCGTTCACAAGAAGAGTTTTTTCATACCTTTAATGCATTGCTCGAAGGTAACCAACAAATTATTTTAACCTCTGACCGTTACCCTAAAGAGATTGAAGGCGTTGAAGACAGGCTTAAATCACGTTTTGGTTGGGGATTAACAATCGCGATAGAGCCACCAGAGCTTGAAACGCGCGTTGCTATTTTGATGAAAAAAGCCCAGCAAAGTAAGATTAACTTACCACACGAAGTTGCCTTTTTTATTGCCAAAAAATTACGCTCGAACGTACGTGAATTAGAAGGTGCACTTAACCGTGTAATTGCTAACGCTAACTTTACGGGTCGTCCGATTTCTATCGATTTTGTAAAAGAAGCGCTACGCGATTTACTTGCCTTGCAAGATAAACTGGTTACCATAGACAATATTCAGCGCACCGTTGCTGAGTACTATCGAATTCGTATATCAGATCTGTTATCTAAGCGCCGCAGCCGCTCTATAGCGAGGCCGCGCCAAGTAGCTATGGCATTATCTAAAGAATTAACTAATCACAGCTTACCTGAGATTGGTGACGCATTTGGTGGACGCGATCATACGACCGTATTACATGCATGTCGTAAGATAAAATCACTACGTGACGAAAGCCACGAAATTAAAGAAGATTACCAAAACTTAATAAGAACATTGTCATCTTAGGGCTGACTTTATTATGCAAATAACAATATCAAGACAACAATTTTTAAAGCCATTGGTGCAAGTGTCGGGCGCAATAGAGCGCAAACACACGTTGCCAATTTTATCTAACGTTTTGTTAGTGGTAGAAAACGGACAACTTTCAATGACGGGTACTGACCTTGAAATTGAATTAGTTTCTGGCGTATTTGTAGGTGATGATATTGCCGATACAAAACTAACGTTACCCGCTAAAAAGTTACTCGATATTTGTAAAAGTCTACCAGACGGTTCGGACATTACTTTAAGCTTGCAAGAGCACCAGTTACTTTTGACCAGTGGTAAAAGCCGTTTTTCATTAACGACTTTATCTGCTGATGATTTTCCTAATTTAGAAGAGTGGGACGGAGAAGTTGAATTTCAACTTACTCGCTTAGAGTTACGTAAGTTACTCGAAAGCACGCATTTTTCAATGGCAAATCAAGACGTACGTTATTACCTAAATGGTATGTCGTTTGAAGTAGATAATACCGATATAAAAACAGTAGCAACAGATGGTCACCGTTTAGCTATAGCGCAAAAGCAATTAACGCAATCGCTTAATACTCAACGCCAATTAATTATACCTCGCAAAGGTGTGCAAGAAATTATGCGTCTTATGGTCGCTGATGACGAATTGGTAACAATTCAGTTTGGTGCCAACCATATTCGTATTATCGATCTTGAGTTTACATTTACAAGTAAACTAGTTGATGGACGCTTTCCTGATTACCGTCGTGTATTACCGCGCGGTGGCGACAAAGTAATTACAGCTAACCGCGAATGGTTACGTAATGCGTTTCAACGTGTGTCTATTTTATCGAATGAAAAGTTTCGTGGTGTACGCTTAAACTTATCAAACGGCTTATTAAAAATTACGGCCAACAACCCAGAGCAAGAACAAGCTGAAGAAGTTGTTGAAGTAAGTTATGAAGGCGCAGACCTAGAAATAGGGTTTAACGTGTCTTACGTATTAGACGTACTTAACACTCTAAAAACAGAAGACGTACTATTTACATTAGCTGACTCAAATAGCAGTGCCTTAATTGAAGGTGCAGGCGATGAAGAAGCAATGTACGTTGTTATGCCTATGCGTTTATAAGACTATAAATACATAATGAGCTTAAGTCATTTGAGCCTCAAATATTTTCGTAATATTGAGGCGCTGACGCTAGAACCAGTTAACGGCGTTAATATAATATATGGTGAAAACGGCAGCGGAAAAACCAGCCTTTTAGAGGCTATCTATTACCTTTCTCACGGCAAATCTTTTCGTACTCCAAAACACAAAAGTATTATCGCGCATCAGCAAGAGCAGTTTGTAATTCACGGGCGCAAAACAATACACGACTTATCTATTCCAATTGGTATTAGTAAAACCCAAACGGGTGAAACTAATTTAAAAATTCAAGGTAAGGCGAGCCGTAAAATATCCGAACTAGCTCAACTCATGCCAGTGCAAATTATTACACCAGAGAGCTATTCTTTATTTTTTGGTGGGCCTAAAGAGCGCAGAAAATTTTTAGATTTAGGTTTGTTCCACGTGGAACATGAGTTCTTTTTTTTATGGCAATCGTTCAATAAAGTACTTAAACAACGTAATGCATTGTTAAAAACTAAGCCCAAGAATTATTTTGACCAAATTAAGTTTTGGGACAAAGAATTTGTTAGACTGGCTGAAGAAATAAATAAATTAAGATTGGCGTATATAAGTAGGTTTAAGCAGCAATTTTTTGATAAAATGTGTGCAGAATTAACGCTTGTACGTGATTTAGAAATGACCTTTAACGCAGGTTGGAAAGAGACCGAATCTCTTGCAGATGCGTTAGAGCAAAACTTTGAGCGAGATGCTCGCCAAGGGTTTACAAGTAAAGGCCCTCATAAGGCTGATTTTAGTTTTAGTGTCGCTGGCAACAGTGTAGAGAATACGTTCTCACGCGGTCAATTAAAGTTACTATTGTATGCGTTAAAAGTTACGCAAAATAGCTTAATTGAGTCAGAGACAGATAAGCAATCTATATTGCTAATAGATGATCTACCTTCAGAGTTAGGCGAAGATACAAAAGAGAAAGTGGGTCAATTACTTGCTCACTGTAGTTCTCAAATTTTTATCTCTTCAATTTTGTCTGAAAGTATTTCTGCTGTGGTGGAACCCATGCAACGAGAACTACAAATGTTCCACGTGAAACATGGCAACCTAATAACAAGATAAGTGGGATTAACCATGTCTGAGAATTATGACTCGTCGAGTATTAAAGTACTTAAAGGATTAGACGCAGTAAGAAAGCGTCCTGGAATGTATATTGGGGACACCGATGATGGCACAGGCTTACACCACATGGTGTTTGAGGTCGTTGATAACTCGATCGATGAAGCCTTAGCAGGTCATTGTGATGATATTTATGTAACGATTCACTTAGACGGTTCTGTCTCAGTACGAGATAACGGTCGTGGTATTCCAACTTCTATCCATGAAGAAGAAGGCGTATCAGCAGCCGAAGTTATTATGACGGTACTTCATGCCGGTGGTAAGTTTGATGATAACTCTTATAAAGTATCAGGTGGCTTACACGGTGTTGGTGTTTCTGTTGTAAATGCACTTTCAGAAAAGCTAAAACTTACAGTTCGCCGTGAAGGTAAACTTCATGAGCAGTTTTACACTATGGGTGTTCCAGATGCACCTTTAGCTGTTATTGGTGAATCGGACACGACTGGTACAGAACTGCGTTTTTGGCCAAGTGGTGAAACATTTACAAACTTAGATTTTCATTACGAAATTTTAGCTAAGCGTTTACGCGAGCTTTCATTCCTAAATTCAGGTGTGAGCATCATTTTAAATGATGAACGTGAAGAAAATAAATCTGACCACTTTAAATACGAAGGCGGTATTCAAGCTTTCGTTGAATACTTAAACCGTAATAAAACACCTATACATAAAGGTGTATTCCATTTTACTCACGAACGTGAAGAAGATGGTATTAGCGTTGAAGTATCAATGCAGTGGAATGATGCATACCAAGAAAATATTTACTGTTTCACAAATAATATTCCACAACGTGATGGTGGTACTCACTTAGCCGGTTTTAGATCAGCGCTAACACGTACACTTAATAACTACATGGAAAAAGAAGGCTTTAACAAAAAAGCTAAAACAACCAGCAATGCTACCGGTGATGATGCCCGTGAAGGCTTAACGGCTGTTGTTAGTGTTAAAGTTCCGGATCCTAAGTTCTCATCGCAAACTAAAGACAAGCTTGTTTCAAGTGAAGTTAAGTCTGCAGTTGAACAAGCAATGGCTGAAAAATTCACTGAGTTTTTATTAGAAAACCCAACTGATGCCAAAATTGTTGTAGGTAAGATTATTGATGCCTCACGTGCTCGTGAAGCGGCGCGTAAAGCCCGTGAAATGACACGTCGTAAAGGTGCAATGGACTTAGCAGGCTTACCTGGTAAGCTAGCTGATTGCCAAGAAAAAGATCCTGCCCAATCTGAACTATATATAGTGGAAGGGGACTCTGCTGGCGGATCAGCCAAGCAGGGACGTAACCGTAAAAACCAAGCTATTCTTCCGCTTAAAGGTAAAATCTTAAACGTAGAAAAAGCACGTTTTGATAAAATGTTATCTTCGCAAGAAGTAGCAACACTAATTACTGCATTAGGGTGTGGTATTGGTCGTGACGAATATAACCCTGAGAAATTACGTTACCACCGTATCATCATCATGACCGATGCGGACGTGGATGGTTCTCACATTCGTACGTTACTATTAACATTCTTCTATCGCCAAATGCCTGAAATTGTAGAACGCGGCTATATTTACATTGCTCAACCACCACTTTATAAAGTGAAAAAAGGTAAGCAGGAGCGTTATATTAAAGATGACCCTGCATTAGTTGAATACCTAACATCGCTTGCTCTTAATGGTGCAGCGTTGTATGCAAGTACAGATGCACCAGCTCTTGAAGGTGAGGCACTAGAGTCAATAGTTCACGATTATCAAAACACAGTTAAAGTAATTGAGCGTTTAAAGCGTAAATACCCTAACACGGTAATGGAACGCTTAATTTATCAAACAGAATTGAAAACTGATGACCTTTCTGACGAAGCTAAAGTAATTGCTTGGACTAAAGTGTTGGTTGACGACCTGATTGCACGTGATGAAGATGCGACTATTTTCCATGCTGGTACAGAGCATGATGCTGAGCGTAATATGTATTACCCGGTTGTGAATATTCGTCAGCACGGTGTAGATAAAGCACACGTACTTCATTATGACTTTATTGCGTCACGTGACTACCAACGCATTGCTGTGACTGGTACTAACATCGCAAACATCCTTAGCGAAGGTGCATATATTCAACGTGGTGAGAAAACAAAACCTGTTGATAACTTTGTGGATGCTTTGGAATGGTTGATCACAGAATCGAAGCGCGGGATCTATATTCAACGCTATAAAGGACTGGGCGAAATGAACCCAAGCCAGCTTTGGGAGACCACAATGGATCCTAGTGCTCGCCGTATGTTACAAGTAACGATCGAAGATGCTGTTGGCGCGGATCAATTATTTGCGACCTTAATGGGTGACCAAGTAGAGCCTCGTCGTGAGTTTATTGAAAAGAACGCACTACGTGTAGTTAACTTAGACGTGTAAAAAATATTGCTTACATAGAAAAAGGAGCCTAATGGCTCCTTTTTTATTTTCTTCAATTACACAAACTGCTTAAAACCTGAGTGTACACACGGTATACTAAGGGTAATTTTCACGCTACTTCTTAGATAGTAAAAAGCCAAATATGCAAAAATATGACGTAAAAACCTTTCAAGGTTTGATCCTGGCTTTACAGGATTATTGGGCGCAGCAAGGCTGTGTCATTATTCAACCACTTGATATGGAAGTGGGCGCAGGGACATTTCACCCGCAAACTTTTTTAAAGTCTATTGGTCCAGAGCCAATGGCGAGTGCATACGTGCAACCGTGTCGTCGTCCTACCGATGGTCGCTACGGTGAAAATCCAAATCGCTTACAACACTACTACCAATTTCAGGTGGTTTTAAAGCCATCGCCAGATAACATCCAAGAGCTTTATTTAGGCTCTTTAGCGGCTATGGGTATCGATACACTAACTCACGAAGTTCGCTTTGTAGAAGACAACTGGGAATCACCTACGTTAGGTGCGTGGGGCCTAGGTTGGGAAATTTGGTTAAACGGCATGGAAGTAACGCAGTTTACCTACTTCCAACAAGTTGGTGGTATTGAGTGTTCACCAGTAACGGGTGAGATCACTTACGGCCTAGAGCGTTTAGCAATGTACATTCAAGGCGTAGATAGTATTTACGACTTAGTATGGGCAGACGGTCCACTAGGGCGCGTAACCTACGGCGACGTGTTCCATCAAAATGAAGTAGAGCAGTCTACTTACAATTTTGAACACGCAAACGTAGAAGACTTATTTGCTCAGTTCGATAAATGTGAAGCAGAGAGCCAAAAGTTAATTGAAGCAAACTTACCACTACCGGCTTACGAGCAAGTAATGAAAGCATCGCACGCATTTAACTTACTAGACGCACGCCACGCAATTTCGGTAACCGAACGTCAACGTTATATTTTACGCGTTCGTGCGTTATCAAAAGCGTGTGCACAAAGTTACTATGACAAACGCGAAGCGCTTGGTTTCCCGCTGTGTAAGGATAAGTAAGTATGTCAGCACAAAATTTATTAGTAGAAATTGGCACAGAAGAGTTACCACCAAAAGCACTGCGTAAATTAGCAGAAGCGTTTGCTGCAAACTTAACTGCAGAGCTAGAAACATTAGAGTTAGCACACCAAGGCGTAAGCTGGTATGCATCGCCTCGTCGTTTAGGTTTACAAGTAAAAGCGCTTGAAGCTAAGCAACAAGACAAAGAAGTTGAAAAACGTGGTCCAGCTACTAAAGCCGCATTTGACGGTGACGGTAATCCAACAAAAGCAGCAATGGGTTGGGCACGTGGTTGTGGTATTGAAGTAAAAGATGCACAAACACTTGAGACTGATAAAGGCGCATGGTTATTGCACATTGCTAAAGTAGCAGGGCAAGAAACCAAATCGCTAATGACAGGTGCAATTACTAAAGCGTTAGCTAAATTACCAATTCCTAAGCCAATGCGTTGGGGCGCGAATAAAACACAATTTATTCGTCCTGTGCATACAGTCACTATTTTATTTGGTGATGAGCTACTTGAAGGCGAGATCCTTGGTAAGAAAATAACTAACCAGCTTCAAGGTCATCGTTTTCATCACCCAGAAAAAATTAGTATTAACCATGCAGACGACGTTTTTGACGTACTTAAATCGGCTTACGTTATTGCCGATTACGAACAGCGTAAAGCACAAATTCGTACGCAAATAGAAGAGGCTGCAAAAGCAGTTAACGCTGTTGTTGCAATGGATGAAGATTTACTAGAAGAAGTAACATCACTTGTAGAGTGGCCAGTTACTTTAACGGCAACATTTGAAGAAGCATTTTTAGATGTACCAGCCGAAGCGTTAATTTACACCATGAAAGACGATCAAAAATATTTCCCGTTATTAGATCAAAACGGCAAACTTTTAAATAAGTTTTTGTTTGTATCTAACATCGAAAGTAAAGATCCAAGCGTCGTTATTTCTGGTAACGAAAAAGTAGTACGCCCACGTTTAGCTGATGCACAGTTTTTCTTTGAAACAGATAAAAAGAAAACTCTAGAAAGCCGACTAGAATCGCTTGATAGCGTATTGTTCCAAAAGCAACTTGGTACGCTTAAAGATAAGTCTGCGCGTATTAGTGAGCTTGCAGGTTATATTGCTGAGCAATTAGGTGCTGATAAAGTACTAGCAGAGCGCGCTGGTCTATTAAGTAAAACAGACTTAATGACTGAAATGGTAATGGAATTTACCGACGTGCAAGGTGTAATGGGAATGCATTACGCTCGCCATGACGGTGAAGCCGAGGATGTAGCCATAGCGCAAAACGAGCAGTACATGCCACGCTTTGCAGGCGACAACTTACCTACAAATTTAATTAGCTGCGCAGTAGCGATTGCTGATAAGTTTGACACGCTGGTGGGTATTTTTGGTATAGGCCAAGCACCTAAAGGTGACAAAGACCCATTTGCTCTTCGTCGTGCTGCTATTGGTGCACTTCGCATTATGGTAGAAAAAGAACTACCACTTGATATTTTAGACCTAGTAGCTAAATCGCAAACATTGTTTGGCGACAAGTTAACTAACTTAAATGTATCAGCTGATGTATTTGAATTTATGCTAGGGCGCTTCCGTGCTTGGTATCAAGACGAAGGTATTGAAGTAGACGTAATTCAAGCAGTGCTTGCACGTCGTCCGACTAAACCTGTTGATTTTGATCGCCGTGTTAAAGCTGTGAGCCACTTCCGTACATTAGACGCAGCAGAAGCGCTTGCAGCAGCTAATAAGCGTGTAGGTAATATTCTGGCTAAAAACGACATTACCAGCCAAGGTAGTGTTGATGAGAGCTTATTAAGCGACGACGCTGAAAAAGTATTAGCATCACAAGTAGCAAAATTTGCCACTGACCTTGCACCACTTTACGCAGATGGAAACTACCAAGAAGCATTAAGCCAATTGGCAGGTATTCGCGAAAGTGTTGATAACTTTTTTGACAACGTAATGGTTATGGCCGACGATGAAGCTGTTAAGCAAAATCGTCTTGCGCTGCTAAGCCAGTTAAGCGGATTGTTTTTAGGTATTGCAGATATTTCTGTTTTACAAAAATAACACCGATTAGCAATTTTAAAAGCCAGCGTTTTGCTGGCTTTTTAGTTTTCACTGTATGCAAAGGAAACCCATTGATGATCTCCATAAAACGAATTTTAACCTTAGCAATTGCTGGTTTACTTACTGCTTGTACTAGTCAAATTTCGATTAACGATGTATTGCCACAACAAGAGCTAGATAAAACAATTTACCTAAGAGGCGACTTTACGCTTTGGGATGCTGAACCTCAGTATCAATTTATGCCAGTAGGTACTGCGCTTTATCAAGCTGAAGTAAAGTTTTCTAGCCCAGGTAAAGTGTACGAATTTAAAATAGCAGATGCCGATTTTAGCGAAGGTTACAACTGTGGTTACAGCGACGCACAACCAGCAGGGCAAAAACTAACACTCGGCCAACCTGCTATCGCAGACTGTAATACTATTTATAACTACTTTAGCTACACGCCAGCGATAAAAGGCACATACATAGTAAGTATTGATTACAGTGACTACGACAAACCACAAGTGACGATAACGAAGAAATAAACTCCAACTACAATGAGGCTATGTATGAAAAAGGAATTATGTGTACAAAAATTAATTATTGAAGGATTGCATGGTGTTTATTCCTATGACCTAGATTTTAAATCGAACTTAAATATATTATATGGGGAAAATGGCTCAGGTAAATCTACAGTCCTGCACATTATAGCTAACATTCTCAATTGGGATTTTGCAAAGTTTGTTAGCTTAAATTTTCAATATATATATGCATTTTTTGATGATCAAAGCTATATAGAAATTATAAGATTCAAGGACGATAATGACGATGATGCACACTTCTTTATTACTGGCGGTTATAAAGATAGTTCAGAAAAGTTGAACTTTAGCGAGTCAGAGGCGATCGATCTATTAAAAGGGGTAAACAAAGATAGGGGCATAATTACTTTTGAAAAGGAAATAACGCATCCGTTACAAAAACGAATAGATAAATTTTGTCATCAAACAAGACTAAAAAAAGTGAATACGTCTTACTTTCCTGCTTTTAGAACTATGCTTGAGGCTTGGAGTCATAAAAAATCGCCAAATCAGGTTGAAAGTTTTGCTAGAGAGATTTTTGGTCACTTTTTACCTCAACTAAATTATCCAACACCAGTTTTTGTTGAGGAGAGTTTAGGACGGCAATACCATCGAGCACTGTACAATTTGAGTGAGAAGGAAAATGAAATATTTTCTGCTTCGTTCTTAAAAATGTTATCTAAAGTAACAAATAAGTCATCTGTTCCGATTCATGATGCTATTAATACTATCGAGAAGTTTGAATTACATTCTAAGAAATATCTCAATTCTATTAGTTTAGAGTCATCATCTAAAATTAATGCGATTTTAGAGAGTGTTAAAAATTTATGTAAAGAAGAAGCTGAGGGAGAGAACGATTCCTTGTCGGGTGCATTAGAAGTTTATCTAGAAGCATTAGAGGAGATAAACTTATATAAATATAATTTATTCTCAAAAATAGATACATTTATTAACAACGTTAACTTTTTCCTGAAAAATAAAAAGTTAAAGTGCTCAATCGAACCTTTAGATGAAGATAGAGAGAGTTCGAATACAAAGCTAGCATATAGCCGAGTTCGAGTCGGTTTTGACGTTGGTACAAAAGAGCTGTGTAAATCTATAGACCTTTCTTCGGGAGAAAGGCAAATATTGACAATGCTTTGGGCTGTAAATCAAGTCGTTGATAATACAGTAGTATTAATTGATGAACCTGAAATTTCCTTGCATATTGATTGGCAAGAAGATTTAATAAAAAAAATGGGAGATGGTCTAAAAAGTTGTCAACTCATTATCTGTACACACTCTCCGGCAATTGCTGCTGACTATGATGGCTACATGCAAGAAGTAAAGCCGACTTTACTTAAGCACGGTAAATAATTATGTTAAGTAACAGCGCTAATGATATTCCTAATTACATCGCGAAAGTAAGGATTAGCAATCGAAAAAGAGTATTGGTCGAAGGTCGAGATGATAGATCTCATTTAACTAATTTGCTTGATGTCCTTTTGGAGGAGCATTCAATAAAAATCGATGTGGCCGAGGATATTAAGGGTGATTGTCGAGAAACCTCCAAAAATAATAGAGCAAAAATAGATAAAGTGCATGAATTGTGTCGGGAGTCTGAACCCCATCAAAACTTGTTTTATTTAATCGATCGTGAATTTTATGGATTTGAAATTGATGATAAAATAAAGGATATTTTGAATGGTGAGCATGAAACTATAGGGAATTATAATAGAACGGTAGGCCATTCTTTTGAAAACTACTTTATTGATTTTGAGCTTATTTCTGATGCATATAAATACTTATGTGGCTCTGAGTATAAAAAACCAGCAATCATACTTTTCTCTGCATTATTTCCAGATGCTTTAAAAATAATTACAGCCCTTAGTTTTGCTTCGAAAGATATAAATAAAGCAACATATTCAATAGGTAATATCAAATGGGAAGATTTTGAAATAATAGATGAAAAATTATTTTTTGATATAGCTAAATGGTCAAATAATACAGATAACGCCTTATCTGCTCCTTTTCAGGATGCGTACAATAGATATCTCCCTTTAGTGAATAATACTCCTGACTATATATGTAATAATGTTTGCAGAGGGCATACAGCTATGATTTTTATTCAGCGTATTTTTTCAAAATGTTTATTCATTGTAGGGGAAGACAAAGATTTAGCTTTACGACATGCCAATAATTTTTCTTCTATTAAAGAGCATGCAATTTCAAGTGCTCTTTCTGAGGCTTGGGTTCGAAAGGTTAGTTTAGGAAGTATGAACTATCCAATAAAGTTAATAAATGCTTTCATATAAGTCCTTTCTTCACCACATATCTATACGGTGCTTCTTCTGCATCTTTAGCCACCAGCGTATGATCCATAAACGTACAAAAGCTCGGAATGTCGCGAGTTGTTGACGGGTCATCAGCAGTTATTAATAACGTTTCACCATCACTCATTTTACGAATAGCAGCACGTACCATCATTACTGGCTCTGGACAGCGAAGGCCTATGGCATCTAATTGGTGATCGGGATTATCAAAGCTCATAATAAATTGACCTGTTTAATTAAAGTGATTGCTGCGTACGCGAGTGCTTAGGTATAGCAATTAATAAGTTTGGCAGTTTAACGCAATTTCAAGTGTAATTTAACTATTTTACTTATCTTAATATGCCCATTTTATTTGAAACTTTATTGCTTCAAAAGACTTTATTTAATAATACGCCCGATCACATAATTACGCTGTTACATGCTTGTTTGATAAAGGGTCGTTTTCACTTAATTAAAGCTAATAAAAAAGGCGAACTGAATAAAATCAGTCCGCCTTTTTAATCACCAAGATGGTTTTACATGTTTAAAACTAATTAGTCTTGAACACGTTCAAATACAGTGGCAATGCCTTGGCCTAAACCAATACACATAGTTGCTAAACCGTATCGTACATTTTTATCTTCCATTAAGTGAATAAGCGATGTGCTAATACGCGAACCCGAACAACCCAGTGGGTGACCAAGTGCGATTGCGCCGCCATTTAAATTCACTTTTTCGTCAACAACATCCATTAACCCTAAATCTTTCATTACGGGTAATGATTGTGCTGCAAAGGCTTCGTTAAGCTCTACTACGCCTAAGTCATCAATTGTAATACCGGCTTGAGCAAGTGCTTTTTTACTTGCTGGTACTGGGCCGTAACCCATAATTGATGGATCGCAACCAGCGACTGCCATTGCTTTAATGCGCGCACGAATTGGCAAGCCAAGTTCTTTTGCTTTTTCTTCGCTCATTACTAACATTGCAGATGCGCCGTCAGAAAGTGCAGAAGACGTACCGGCTGTTACCGTACCCGATGCAGGATTAAATACAGGGCGAAGCTTTGATAGGCCTTCTACTGTTGTTTCTGGGCGAATTACTTCGTCGTCTTCAACTAATATAAGCGAACCATCTGCTGCGTGACCTTCCATTGCTAAAATTTCGCGACGAAAACGGCCTTCAACAGTTGCCGCTTGTGCACGTTGATGTGAGCGGTAAGCAAATTCATCTTGTTGCTCACGGCTAATGCCATGAAGCGTAGCAAGGTATTCTGCTGTTAAACCCATTGAGCCCGATGCTTGTGCAATCGTTGTTGCAAGGCCTGGGTGAAAGTCGTTGCCGTGAGTCATAGGTACGTGACCCATGTGCTCAACACCACCAATTAGGTAAGTGTCGCCAGCGCCTGTCATTATTGCGCGTGCAGCGTCATGCAATGCTTGCATTGACGAGCCACATAAACGGTTAACCGTTACAGCAGGTACGCTGTGTGGGATACCGGCAAGTAATGCTGCGTTACGTGCTACGTTAAAGCCTTGCTCTAATGTTTGCTGTACACAACCCCAATAAATATCGTCAATTGATGCTGGATCAACTGCTGGGTTGCGATCAAGTAAGCCTTTCATTAAATGTGCGCTTAAGTCTTCAGCACGTTTATGTTTGAATACACCACTTTTAGAGCGACCCATTGGTGTGCGGATACAATCTACAATTACTGGATTATTCATGATATTAACCTTCCATCTTATAGAAAACACGACCTTCTTCGGCCCACTTGCGAGTTTGCTCAGATACTTGGTAAATCGCACCTAGGTGAGCGTATTTGTCTGCTGCTGCAACAAAGTTGGCTAAACCAGTTTGATCTAAGTAACGGAACGCGCCGCCTCTAAATGGAGGGAAACCAACACCGTAAACTAATGCCATATCTGCTTCTTGCGGCGAGGCAACTATGCCTTCTTGCAAACACAGTAGCACTTCGTTAATCATTGGAATCATACAACGGTCGATGATTTCTTGTTTATCAAATTCTTTTGGTGCGTCTGTAATTGGGCTTAATAGCTCAACTGCTGTCTCGTCATGAGACTTTTTAAGACGACCGCGACGATCTGTTTCGTATTTGTAAAAACCGGCTTTGTTCTTTTGACCAAAACGTTTTTCGTTGGCAAAAATAGTCACAGGGTCTTTATCAGCACGAGCCATACGCTCAGGGAAACCGTCAGCCATTACGCCAGTACAATGGAACGCTGTATCAATACCTACAACATCAAGTAAGTAAGCCGGACCCATAGGCCAGCCAAATACGTTTTCCATTACTTTATCTACTTTTGCAAAGTTAGCGCCTTCAACCACTAATTTGCTAAAACCTGCAAAGTAAGGGAATAAAACACGGTTTACAAAAAAGCCTGGGCAATCGTTAACAACAATTGGTGATTTACCTAATTTAAGCGCGTAATCAACTACTGCATTAATTGTTTTATCTGAGGTCTTAGCACCACGGATAATTTCTACTAATGGCATTTTTGGCACTGGATTGAAAAAGTGCATACCACAGAAGTTTTCTGGCTTATCTAGCGCTTGTGCTAGTAAATCAATACAAATAGTCGATGTGTTTGAAGTAAGTACAGTGCCTTCTGGCATGTTCTTTTCAAGATCAGCGAGTACTGCTTGCTTAACTTTAGGGTTTTCTACAACGGCTTCAACAATAATGTTGGCGCTTTGTAGGTCTGAATCGTTAAGTGTTGGTTTGATTTTGCTAAGAGTTGCCAACATTTTTTCCATTGGCATGTGGCCACGCTTAACTTTTGCACCTAATAACTTAGACGCTTCACCCATACCTAAATCAAGCGCATCTTGTTGGATGTCTTTCATTATAATAGGTGTGCCTTTATAAGCAGACTGGTATGCAATACCGCCGCCCATAATACCTGCACCTAATACAGCTGCTTGTTTAATTTCTACATCGCTGTGCTTAGCAAATTTACGTGCTTTACCTTTAATGTATTGGTCAGCTAGGAATATACCTGTTTGAGCTGCTGCTTCTGGTGTACGTGCTAATTTAGCAAAGTTGGCATTTTCGATTGCCATTGCTTCATCGCGAGTACAGTTTGCCGCTGCTTTAATAGTACGTACAGCCATAACCGGTGCAGGATAGTGGCCTTTGGTTTTACCCATTACCATACCTTCTGCCATAGCAAAGCTCATGCCTTGCTCAACACGGTTTAATTTAAGTGGCTGTAGTTTTACGTTACGTTTTGCTTGCCAATCTAGCTTGCCAGCAATCGCAAGTTCAAGCGTTGATACACTTGACTCTAAAAGTTTGTCAGTACTAACTACCGCGTCAAACGCACCTACTTTAAGGGCATCTGCTGCGCGATTTTCTGCGCCAGAGGTAATCCACATCATTGCGTTATCGGCGCCAATGATACGTGGTAAGCGCACTGTGCCACCGAACCCTGGCATTATGCCAAGCTTAACTTCTGGTAGGCCCATTTTAGCTGTTTCGCTTGCTATACGATAATCGGTAGCAAGTGCCCACTCACAACCACCGCCAAGTGCCATGCCGTTTATAGCGGTTAGGGTTGGGAATGGTAAATCTTCGATTGCATCAAAAACGTCTGTTGCATTTTTGATCCACGTTACTAATTCTGCTTCTGGTTTAGTAAACGTTGGTAAAAATTCGAAGATATCGGCACCAATAATAAAGTGCTCTTTATCACTGGTAAAAATCATGCCTTTGATATCAGTATTAGCGGCTAATTCTTTTAATGCTGCCGCGCAATCTGAAAGAGTTTTTTGAGATAATGTGTTTACAGAACCTGCAACACAAAACTTAAACTCGGCGATGCTTTCCTTTAGGAAGCTAACTTCAAAGGAATCGCTTTTATATAACATTATTATTCTCCCTAGTTGACGAACTAAGACTGGTACGATGAGTTTGCATTTCAATCAGTGTGCTTGCTTTAAATTAAAAATGCAACGAAAAATTTAACTCGGTTACAATCGACTGGTTAAAATATAGCTGGTTTGGTGCTAAGGTGGTTGAAAAGTTTTTATTCACTACTTTAATTTTTTATTAAAGGACATTATGAAAAAATATTTATTAAGTGTTGCGGCAGCTGCATTCATTTTCCCTCTTTATTCTGCCGAGGCAAGTATCGATAACGAGGCATTTTTAGATGCCGAAAAAAAAGTAAGGTACGGAAGCTACCAAGACTTTAAAGAAGCGGTTAGTGGCTTAAATCATCCGTTGAAACCTTACGTTGAAAAAACATATTGGCAGCGCCATCCAAATATTAAGTATCAAGCAGAGATAGAAGACTATTTAAACATATATCAACATACTCCGCTTGAGTGGCCGGTACGTAAAGCATGGTTAGAGTATTTAAAAAAGAAAAATAAAAAAGCAGCTTATATTCGTAATTACCGTGAAACGTCTAATACTGGGCTTACCTGTACTTATTTAGATTTTCAGCTTGATTTGGGCGCACCTGAAAAAGCAATATTTAATCAGGTAACCGACCTATGGGCTGTGGGTAAGTCGCAGCCAAATGAGTGCGATAGTTTATTTTCACAGTGGCGTAAAAAAGGCTACATGAAAGAAGAAACCGTTTGGAAGCGCGTTACACTTGCTGCTGATGGCGGTACGCAAAGCTTACTACCTTATTTAAAAACGCTGTTACCTAAAAATGAAAGCTACTTAGCAGATTTATATTTAAAAGTACGTAAAGATCCAAGCGCTGCAGCTGGATTATATAGATATAAAAATAAGTCAGCTAAAGAAGGCCAAATAGCACTTTATGGTGTTAAGCGTTTAATATGGCGCGATAAAGAGCTTGCTTTGAAGGCGTGGGAAAAGTTAGAAAAAATATTTAAGTACAGTGATGAGGAAAAAGCGGGTGTGTATTACACTTTTGCATTGTCGCTTGCTTCAAGCGGGCATAAACAAGCGAGCTTTTGGCTAAATAAAGTGCCAAAAGAGCGACTAGACAGCAAGCTTATTCAATGGCAACTGGGCAATATGCTCAAAACCCAAGATTGGGAAGGTATCGCTGCGTTTTTTACAGGTAAAGAAAACTTAAGCCTTGGCCAACAATATTGGTTAGCTTACAGCTATGCAAAACGTGGTGAGCAACAAAAAGCCGACGACATTTGGAAAACCGTAGCGGCTAATCGTGATTATTACGGCTTTTTAGCAGCTGCGCGTTTGGGTTTACCTGTTGATTTAAATAATCAACCTTTAGCAGTCGATAAGGTGCTTGTAGATAAAGTAAGGAATGCACCAGGTTATAAGCGCGCAAAAGCACTTTACGATATTGAGCGCTTTACGTCGGCGCGCCGTGAGTGGAATTATTTAACGGATACGTCTAGCGATGAAGAAAAGCTAGCAGCATCACAACTATCTACCGATTTAGGTTGGCACGACAGTACTATTTTTACTTTAGCAAAAATTAAAGCGTGGGATAACGTAGAGCAACGTTTTCCGTTTGCGTTTCAAGATGTTTTTGAGCGCTACAGTAAACGTAGCAAGATAGATGTTGCCTGGAGTATTGCTATTGCAAGGCGCGAAAGCTCTTTTGCGCCAGATGCACGCTCGCATGCTAATGCACGTGGTTTAATGCAGTTATTACCTAGTACTGCTGAGTATGTAAATAAAGGCAGTGTGACAAGTAGTCGTTTATATCAACCTAAAACAAATATTAGGTTGGGTACGAGTTACTTACAATACTTAAAAAAGAAAAACCATGGCAATGAAGTGCTGGCAACAGCTTCTTATAATGCGGGTTATCACCGTATAAAGCGTTGGTTACCTGATGACGCTATTCCGGCTGAGTTATGGGTAGAGCTTATTCCGTATCGCGAAACCCGTGATTACGTAAAAAATGTATTTGCGTACAGACAGGTTTACCATACAAGAATGGGCCGAGAAGGTAATGTATTAGCGCCGCTACTCGAAATGAAAATGGGCGATTGAATATATGATACCAATCGACCAATCGACCAATAACTTAACACGATAGGTATAGGTATTAATAAGGGGGATGTTTACATGTTAAATATCCCCCTTTTTTGAGCGCTTAGTGTTTAAGTGGTAGACTCAGAGCAAGTTAAATTTAACAGATGGATTAACAATGGATAAATTAGCCGTTTTATACGCCGAACATATTGCAACACTGCAACAGCGTACTCGTACAATTTGTAATAGCGAAGGGTTAGAAGGATTAGTAATTCATTCAGGCCAAGCTAAGCGCCAGTTTTTAGATGATATGTATTATCCATTTAAAGTTAATCCACAGTTTAAAGCGTGGTTACCGGTTATTGATAATCCTCATTGCTGGATTGTGGTAAATGGCAGCGACAAACCAAAACTAATATTTTATCGTCCAGTAGATTTTTGGCATAAAGTACCAGACGAGCCTCGCGACTTTTGGGCTGAGTACTTTGATATAGAGCTATTACTTCAGCCTGATCAAGTTGAAAAGTTATTACCATACGACAAAGCTAAATACGCTTACATGGGCGAATATATTGAAGTAGCGCAAGCACTTGGTTTTAGTATTATGAACCCTGAGCCTGTACTTAACTATTTTCATTACCACCGCGCTTATAAAACGCAGTACGAGCTTGAATGTTTACGCAACGCTAACCGCATTGCAGTAGATGGGCATAAAGCTGCGCGCGATACATTTTTTAATGGCGGCAGTGAGTTCGATATTCAACAAGCGTACTTAATGGCTACACGTCAAAGCGAAAATGAAATGCCGTACGGCAACATTGTTGCGCTTAACGAAAACTGCGCTATTTTGCATTACACGCATTTTGATCCAAAAGCGCCACACACGCATAACTCATTTTTAATTGACGCCGGTGCAAACTTTAATGGTTACGCTGCTGATATTACCCGAACTTATGATTTTAAAAAGCAGGGTGAGTTTGCTGAGCTTGTGCAAGCTATGACGGTTCAACAAATTGAATTAGGTAAAGGTTTAAAGCCGGGTATGCTTTATGGTGATTTACACGTTGAATGCCATAACCGTATAGCACAAATTCTAAGTGATTTTAAAATTGTTAATTTACCTGCTGAGGAAATTGTTGAGCGTAAAATTACCTCTACTTTCTTCCCGCATGGTCTAGGGCATCACCTTGGTTTACAAGTGCATGATATGGGCGGCTTTATGAGTGACGAAAAAGGCACTCATCAGCCATCGCCAGAAGGGCATCCGTTCTTGCGTTGTACTCGTCGAATAGAGAAAAACCAAGTGTTTACCATTGAGCCAGGCTTATATTTTATTGATTCACTGCTTGGTGATTTAGCGCAAACCGATAATAAGCAATTTATTAATTGGGAAAAGGTTGAGTCATTTAAACCATTTGGCGGTATTCGTATTGAAGATAACATTATTGTTCACGAAGATAGCTTAGAGAATATGACACGAGATTTAGCGCTCGATTAATTCTAGTTAACACTAATTAGTTTATACACGTTAAAATACGTACATTATTTAAAGGGGCCTTTTGGCCCCCTTTTTACAAGTTTAAAATATGTCTGAATATAAATATCCCGCTACTGACGTTTTTCATCAAGAAGAAATTAAAAAAAGTACGTTTATAGTTCACATTGCACATACCCCCGATTTAAATTCAGCTAAAGCATTTATTAAAAGCATTGAAGAAAAGTATAGCGATGCGCGTCATAACTGCTGGGCACATGTGGCAGGCAACCCCGGTGGCAGCCATGTTTATGGTTTTTCGGACGATGGTGAACCAAATGGCACTGCAGGAAAACCTATGTTAAATGTGCTGGTGGGTTCAGGCCTTGGCGAAATCACAGCTGTTGTTACACGTTACTTTGGCGGCATAAAATTAGGCACGGGCGGGTTAGTACGTGCTTATGGTGGCTCATTAAATAATGCATTAGTAAAATTGCAAACGGTACTTAAAGTTCCCAGTGTTGAAATTACAGGGAGTAGCGAGTACAGCATGCAAGGTGCGATTGAGCAGTTATTAAAAACAAAGTATCAAGTGCTTAATATTGATAAGCAATTTACTGCTAATATTGAATGGGTGATTACAATAGATAGCCGCGAAGCTCAGCAAGCAATCAAAGATATTTTTGATTTAAGTCACGGCGCAGTTGAGTTAACTATTAAAGAGTAATAACCTACACAAATTGCATGTAATGCATACTGACCCTATTTAATTTGGTTGATACTACTCAGCCTGAATTTACTAATAATAAAAGCGACAAGCTAAATGCAATTTCGTACCATCATAAAAATTCTTGGCCAACTTGTTGCGCTGTTTAGTATTACCATGGTGCCTCCGGCACTGGTGTCTTTAATATATAAAGACGGTGGTGGTGTTCCTTTTGTTTTAGCATTTATCTTTAGTGTTGTTATTGGCATGATGGCTTACTACCCAAACCGCCATGAAAACGGTGACTTAAAAGCACGTGAAGGCTTTTTAATTGTTGTTTTGTTTTGGCTGGTACTTGGGGCGTTTGCGTCCTTGCCGCTTATATTTTTACAAGAACCTAATTTATCGCTCGCCGATGCGGTGTTTGAAGCATTCTCTGGCTTAACAACCACCGGCGCTACAGTACTTACCGGTATTGAGTACTTACCTAAGTCGGTGTTGTTTTATCGCCAGCAACTCCAGTGGTTTGGCGGTATGGGTATAATCGTACTCGCTGTCGCTATACTCCCCATGCTAGGTGTTGGTGGTATGCAGTTATATCGCGCTGAAATACCTGGGCCTGTAAAAGATTCCAAAATGACCCCGCGAATTGCCGATACAGCAAAGCACCTTTGGTATATTTATGTGTCACTGACTATTGCTTGTATGCTGGCTTATTGGGCAGCCGGGATGGAGTGGTTTGATGCGATATGTCATGCATTCTCAACGGTCGCGATAGGTGGTTTTTCTACTTATGATGCTTCTATGGGGCACTTTGACAGCCCTGTAATTAACTTTATTTGTGTGTTCTTTTTAATTATTGCCGCTGTTAACTTCTCCCTGCATTACGCCGCAGTGGCCAGTCGTAACATACAAGTTTATATTCGAGACCCTGAGTTTAAGGTGTTTTTGTGTATTCAATTAGCGCTGGTGGTTATTTGTTTTACCGTACTTTCCTCTAATGAAATATTTGCTAATGGCGATGAAACCCTCGATCAGGCATTATTTCAAGCTGTTTCTATGAGTACAACAGCAGGCTTTGCTACGGATAACTTTTCAACATGGCCTTTGTTTTTACCTATTTTACTTATATTTTCGAGCTTTATTGGTGGTTGTGCAGGCTCTACCGGTGGTGGTATGAAAGTAGTGCGCGTGTTCTTACTTTACTTGCAGGGTGTGCGTGAGCTTAATCGTTTGGTGCACCCACGGGCTATATATTCAATCAAGCTGGGTCGAAAGGCGTTGCCAGACAAAGTAGTAGAAGCCGTGTGGGGATTTTTCTCTGCGTATGCGTTGGTGTTTATTATTATTATGTTAGCGCTTATGGGCACGGGTATGGATAACATAACTGCGTTCTCAGCCACTGCGGCTTGTTTAAATAACTTAGGTCCAGGTCTGGGTGATGTAGCATCGCATTATGGCGCTATAACCGATGGTGCTAAATGGTTGCTTACCATTGCAATGGTGTTTGGTCGTTTAGAAATATTTACTTTATTAGTGCTATTTACGCCTACTTTTTGGCGTGGATAAACGAGCGGCTTAAGTTTTAAATTACGAACTATTGGGAAAGGGATATGCCAACAAATTTAGAAAAGCTAAAGCATATAAGTGTAGGCAGCTTAGTCGACCTAGAAATATTAACACCTACAAGCAGTAAGCGTGTTAAAACTGAATTAGTTGGTTTACTCGATAAACAGTTTATTATTTTAAATTATCCCAATGCAAAGCGTTTACCTGCGGCGAGTGACTATTTACGTGATGGCGTAATGGTTGTTGTAAGAGCGCTTATTGAAGGTAGTGGTGGGCAAGTTATTGCGTTTCGCCAGCAAATTATGTCGGTAGCCTCTCATCCCGCTAAACTCGTGTTTATAAACTTTCCAAAGCAAGTGCAGTTATTTGCGCTACGCTCACAAACACGCATACCTACCTTATTACCTGCAAAGCTAAAGCTAAGTGACGATAGGGTACTTGAAGGCCTTATTAAAGACATTTCACTCACTGGTGTAATGTTTGATATTAGAGGCGATCAGCAAGTTGAAAGTATTAAAGATATGCAATGCACTGTCGTACTTAATAGCAGTGATAAAGATTTTGAAGGTGAAATTTGCAGTGTTAAAGAGCATGCCGCAGGCGTGCACTGTGGAATTAAGCTACTAGCAAGCGAGGATGAAATGAAAGCCTTTATGAAAGAGCATTTTATAGACCCTTCTGCGCTTGAGCCTACCGTTGAATAAATAGGTTTTCGCTTATTTGCAACAAAAAGGCATTTTATGTCAGTATTTATAAAATGTTTTTTCTCTCTTTCACAATTAAAATTATTATTTAAATAAAACAATTGATTACGTATTGTTTTTTACAGCTTGTTTTTTGTTATTAAAGCTACCTCGTTAAAATTTATCTCAATTATTATTTTAAATCCCTCCTTTTAAAACCGTACATTTAAAAATGTATCTTTTTATATAAACATAACTATATGTTTTTAATGACTTTAATGTCATCTCTTTAAAACGTGTTGCTAAAGGGCAACAATAACTATTCTAAAAACGCCTTCTTGTTGTACGTTTTATATTTAACTTATTGAAAATTAATAGCTTTTAAATGTTGGCATCTAAGTTGTAATAGTCTAAGTGTACTGAACGAAATCGTGATTCAAAGTGAAATACTTAATCGCACACACATAAATTTGAAGGATACATATTATGAAAAGCATTAATAAAACTTTAGCACTTATCGCTATTGCATCTTCTTCAGCCGCTTTTGCTGCAACAGATTTTGACACACTGGATGTAGACGGCAGTGGCACAATTAGCCAAGCAGAAGCATCAGTAGATGCAAAGCTAATGAGCATGTTTTCTGAGCTTGATACTGACCAAAATGGTGAGTTATCAAAAGAAGAATTTTCAGAAGCTTAATTAAAAAGTATTTATCCTGAGTTGCCAAAGACACCTAAGTAGGCAAGGGAGCTTACGAAAGAGGATAACAAGGAAGTGAAAAATTACGTTTTAAGTTAAACGAAGCAATTTTTTTGATAGAACATTGAAGGATTAAGTTATGAAACATTTAAATAAAGCATTAGCACTTATAGTACTAGCATCTTCTTCCGCTGCATTTGCAGCATCAGATTTTGACAGCCTTGATATCGATGGTAGCGGCACAATTAGCCCAAGCGAAGCGGCAGTCGATACAGATTTAATGGCTGAATTTATTGAGCTAGATACCGACGGTAGCGGCGAGCTTTCTAAAGAAGAATTCGCTAATTACTAATTAATCTTTTCAGATTAAACATTTTTCACAGTCAGGGATCTTTGAAAAGGACTTCCCATATTACTAGGAATATTATTATGAAAACATTAAATACAACACTTGCAGTTATCGTTTTAGCATCTTCATCAGCAGCATATGCCGCAGTAGATTTTGCCTCTTTTGATGCAGATGGTAACGGTGCTATTACAATGGAAGAAGCGAAGGTTAACCCTCAGCTTGTAAAGATTTTTGATGATTTGGATACTGATGGTAATGGTGAAATCTCTAAAGAAGAGTTTTCAAAAGTACAGTAATCAATATTTAAGCATACTCCATTAAAGCCGCCTTAATCAGCGGCTTTTTTGTGTATTAAATTAACTAATTAGAGTAACTAGTTAAAGGAATATAGCACTTACTTGGAATAGTTTTTCTACAACGGTAATGTGTTTTTTGTCGATTAAAAACATGATGACATGATCGCCCGACATAATAATTGTATCATCGTGAGCTATCAACACATCGTCATTACGTACTATTGCCCCAATGGTTGTACCTGCAGGAAGTTTTATGTCGGCAATCGCACGACCAACCACTTTAGATGTGTTTTCATCACCATGAGCAACCGCTTCAATGGCTTCTGCTGCGCCTTTACGCAGTGAATACACGTTAACAATATCACCACGGCGTACGTGCGTTAATAACGCTGATATAGTTGCTTGTTGTGGCGATATGGCAATATCTATTTCGCCGCCTTGTACCAAATCAACGTAAGCTCCACGTTGAATAAGTACCATGGTTTTTTGTGCGCCCATACGTTTTGCAAGCATGGCCGACATAATGTTTGCTTCATCGTCGTTGGTTACGGCAATAAATACATCGACTTGTTCAATATGCTCTTCTGAGAGCAGTTCTTGATCAGATGCGTCACCACAAAAAACGACCGTGTTATCGAGCATTTCTGAGAGTTGCTCGGCACGTTCTTTACTGCGTTCAATTAGTTTAACGGTGTGATTTTTTTCAAGTGAGCGGGCAAGGCCTGCTCCAATGTTACCGCCACCAGCTATCATAATTTTTTTGTACGAACGCTCAAGTTTTTGTAGCTCGTTCATTACTGCGCGTATATGTTTTGTAGCGGCAATAAAGAATACTTCGTCATCGGCTTCAATAACGGTGGTACCCAGTGGTTTTATTGCTTTACCTTGACGATAAATAGCAGCAACACGAGTCTCTACATTAGGAATATGTTCTTTAAGTGCAGATAACGCATAACCTACTAATAAACCCCCATAGTAAGCTTTTACGGCTACTAACGAGAGCATGCCATCAGCAAACTGCAATACTTGCAGAGCACCAGGGTAGTCAATTAGACGGCGAATATACTTAGTGACCAGTGCTTCGGGAGCAATGTAATGGTCGATAGGTAAATCATCGTTTTGAAATAGTTTTTCACGGTATTTTAAATATTGCTCCGAGCGAATACGGGCAATTTTAGTGGGCGTTTTAAAAATACTGTACGCCACTTGGCATGCAACCATGTTCACTTCATCTGAACTGGTTACCGCTATAATCATATCGGCATCTTCAGCGCCTGCACGGCGTAATACATCAGGATGCGCACTGTGGCCCATAACCCCTTGTAAGTCGTACTTATCTTGAAGTTCACGTAATCGGTTACCGTCTATATCAACAACGGTAATTTCGTTTTGTTCGCCAACTAAGTTTTCAGCAAGCGTAGCACCAACTTGCCCGGCACCGAGTATAATTATTTTCATTATTTACCCGTGGTATTGATCATAATTTAATTAAAAAAATAGCCATTTAATGTTTCATAAATGGCTAACTATTTAGTGTACGGCTATTAGGCTTTTTTAACTAGCTTAGCGTAATAAAATCCATCACTTTCACCGGGCAGTAACTGCAAACCAGGAGTTGTTACGGTATCATTTTCGTGTAGAGGTATATGTTCTACATCATCGTTATTAGCTAAAAACTTAGCAACTTGCTGTTGGTTTTCTTGTGGAAGAACCGAACACGTAGCATATACCAATGTGCCACCTGGTTTTAACAGTGGCCAAATGCTATCAAGAATATCGTTTTGTAACTTAGATAAGTCTTCGATATCTGATGCGCGACGTAACCATTTTATATCAGGGTGACGGCGAATTACGCCAGTGGCTGAACAAGGCACATCAAGCAAAATACGATCAAATAATTTTTCGTCCCACCAAGTATGTGGTTGTGAGGCATCGCCACATTGAAGGTCTGCACCTAAGCCAATACGCGTTAAGTTTTGTTTAACGCGTTCAAGGCGAGTTGAGTCGCTATCAAGTGCAAGTACATCAGCATCAGCAAGCTCTAATATATGACACGTTTTTCCGCCAGGTGCTGCACAGGCATCTAAAATATAGTCATCTGCTTTAGGTTCTAAAAAGCGGGCTGCCAACTGTGCTGCAGCATCTTGTACTGAACATGCACCTGTATCAAACTCAGGCAACGAAAATACATCACGTGGTTTGGCAAGCTTAATCCCATCAATAAAGTCAGGGTTTAAGGTGTGTTCAATATCATTAGCGCTAAGCATGTCGCTGTACTCTTGCGTGCTAAATTGTGCTTGATTTACACGAAGCCACATTGGTGCTTGTTGCTGGTTTTCTTCAAGTAGTGCTTCCCAGCTATCTGGGTAGGCTGTTTGCACCTGTTTAATAAACCAATTTGGATGGTTGTATAAACATACCGGAATAAGCTTCGCTTTTTCTTCAAGCTCTGCTTGTTGGCGCTGAAAACTACGTAAAATGGCGTTTATCAGCCCTTTTAATCCTAAAGCGCGCAGTTGAGCCAGTGCGTTTACAGTTTCTGAAATTGCAGCATGTGGTGGTACGCGCATATGCTGCAGTTGATAAATACCTACGTATAATAAAAACTGAAATATTCTACGTTTACCTTTTAATGGCTGCTCTACTAAGTGTTGGCAGTAATTTTCAAGGCTCGGTAAGTAGCGTAAAACGCCATAACAAATTTGCTGTAGCAACGCTTTATCTTTAGGCGGCAAGCCTTGGCTTGCAAATGGAAGTTCTTGATTAAGCGATGCGCCTTTATCAACTACGTTATATAAAGTTTCAGCGGCCAGCGCTCGTACGTTTGGAACATTACTCATTGTTTTCGCCTAATATTGTGCCAGGGGTAACCCAGTCACTACGACCATTTAAAAAGTCGTTAATTGCCATTGGTTTTTTACCTTGCGGCTGTAATTGCGTAATACATAAAGCGTGTTCGCCACACGCCACTACTACGCCATTTTTGTCGCTTGATAAAATTTGCCCAGGATCACCTGATTGCAGCACAACCTGCGCTTGATAAATCTTTACTGTTTGCCCACCCATTTGGGTAAAGCACACTGGCCATGGATTAAAAGAGCGAATGTTTCGCTCAATTTGCAGTGCACTCATTGACCAATCGATATTAGCTTCCTCTTTAGAAAGCTTTTTAGCGTAGTTAGCAAGTTCATCATTTTGAGGTTCAGGGGTGATCTCGCCATTAGCTAATTTATTAATGGTTTCAATTAACGCGTCTGGACCTAGCTCAGCAAGCTTTGTATATAAACTAGCGCTAGTTTCTGTCGTGCTAATAGGGCAGCGACTTATATGTAACATATCGCCGGTATCTAGCCCTTCATCCATTTGCATTATTGTTACGCCGGTTTGCTCATCACCTGCCCAAATTGCGCGTTGAATAGGTGCAGCGCCGCGCCAGCGCGGTAATATAGAGCCATGCACATTTAAACAACCCAAACGTGGGGCTTCTAATATAGCTTTAGGTAAGATTAAGCCATACGCTACAACAATCATAATGTCGGCATTTAAGCTTGTTAGCTCTGCTAGTGCTTCATCATTTTTTAATGACTGTGGCTGAAAAACCGGTAAGTTGTGCTCAAGCGCTAGCGCTTTCACTTCACTGGCTTTTAATTTTTTACCACGACCTGCAGGGCGATCTGGCTGGCTATATACACCCACTATTTGGTGTTCGCTTTGTATCAGCGCTTGTAAATGACGTGCTGCAAAGTCCGGCGTACCGGCAAATATAATGCGTAATGGTTGAGTCACTGAGTTTTCCTAAGGTACTTATTACTAATCTGCAAATTTAGCTTCTTTTTCAAGCTTTTTACGAATACGTTGGCGCTTTAATGGAGATAAGTAATCAATGAACAGCTTACCTTGAAGGTGATCTAGTTCGTGTTGAATACAAATAGCCAGTAATTCATCTGCATCTAGTACAAATTCTTCACCGTTTTCGTTAAGTGCAGCGACTGTTACTGTTTCAGCGCGGTCTACTTTTGCATACGAGTTAGGTACTGATAAACAGCCTTCTTCGCTAACGGTAGAGCCGTCTTTTTTAATGATTTGTGGATTAATTAATACCAGTGGCTCATCGCGCTCTTCTGATACATCAATAACAACGATTCGTTGATGAATATCTACTTGCGTGGCCGCAAGTCCAATGCCATTTTCATCGTACATTGTCTCTAGCATGTCTTTTACAATTTGGCGTACTGTGTCGTCAACTTGTGCAACATCTTTTGCTGTAGTACGTAAACGTTCATCTGGAAATCTTAAAACTTCTAACCTAGCCATAGTTACCTTTTTCACTTGTGCTTAATTTAGGGTATTGTATGCTCTTATTTTAGCCATTCGCGTTCACCTTTAACAGGTTTTGGGCAATAATAATGAAAAAACAATACAAGGAAGCTCAATGAAATCTCCATTACTTGCAATCATGCTTACGTTAAGTGCTGCGTTCCCCGCAATTGCTGACGTGCTTAAAATAAAAAAAGATGCACCAAAACAGTATGTTGTAAAAAAAGGCGATACACTTTGGGATATTTCTGGCATCTATTTAGATGAGCCTTGGCTATGGCCTGAACTTTGGCAAATGAATCCACAAATTGACAACCCGCACCTAATTTACCCCGGTGATGCATTAGCGCTAATATACGATGCAGATGGAAACCCACGTTTAGTGATTAATAAAGGATATAGAAAGCTATCTCCTCAGGGTCGTATTACACCAAAAGGGCGTAATGCTATTACTACTTTGCCGCTTGAAATGATCAAACCGTATATCAGTTACGAGCAAGCAATGAACAGTGACGATATTAAAGGCAAACCTTATATTTTAGGTGCTAACGAAAATACTAAAACACAAACGTTAGGCCATATTTTATATGTTAAAGGCGACTTACAAGTACATAAGGCATATGCCATTTACCATAAAGGTGATCCTTACACTGATTTAACCGGTGAAGTGTTAGCAACGCGTGCATCTTACGTGGGTATCGCACGTGCGTTTAGAGCGGGTGATGAACATAATGGCGTGCCTTCGTCATTACGTGTTGAGTCTGTTAAACGAGAAATTCAGCAAGGCGATTTTTTAATGCCGGCAATGGAAGGTCAAATGCTTCCTGCGTACTTTAATATTCACCGTCCTTCTGAGCCTGTAACAGGGAATATTATTGCTTCCCCACGACACGTTAGAGAATTCAGCACAATGGATGTTGTAGTGCTAAACTTAGGCAGTGAACAAAATATAGAAGAAGGTCATGTATTAGATCTAGAACGTCAATCGCCAACGGTTATTGATGGCCCTCGTGGCCCTCGTTACCCAGAAGATTCTAGTAAATACGAGAAGCTTTTATCTGATGCAAGCCAATTATTTGGTGGTGAGTCTGACGAAGAAAATACAACGTGGACTATGCCTAAAGAAAAAGTTGGCGAGCTAATTGTCTTTAAAGTGTATGACAAAGTAAGTTATGCATTAATAACTAAAAACCAGCACCCAATTCGCATTGGAGATATTGCAGTTATTCATTAAGAAGTAGCGAGTCGGTGCTCTAGGAGAGAGCATGGATCAGTCATCTGGCAAGCTAGCCCACTGGCTTGCCTTTTATATGTGTAAAGGGTTGGGTATAAAAACCCTTTTAGCATTATCTACACATTATTCCCTTGGGTCGTTATTCGACTTACCCCATGACAAGCTTTTAAAGCTTGGATTAACTGCTAATCAAGCGAGTAATTTACTCAACACCAATTGGCAACAAGTCAGCCATTATGAGCAACTAATTACGCTGCACAACATTACGGTTGTCTGTATTTTTGATGCGCTTTATCCAGAAGATCTCCGGCAGATTGCCAGCGCGCCTTTATTACTATTTTGTAGAGGTGATGTCTCGTTATTATCTACGCCGCAAATTGCAATAGTAGGAAGTCGTAATGCGACACCCACCGGACTTGAAATAGCATCAGAATTTGCATACGAATTAACTTTGGCTGGTATTACAGTTACCTCAG
The DNA here is from genome assembly GCF_015864375.1 of Pseudoalteromonas sp. SWYJZ19. Taxonomy (NCBI): domain Bacteria; kingdom Pseudomonadati; phylum Pseudomonadota; class Gammaproteobacteria; order Alteromonadales; family Pseudoalteromonadaceae; genus Pseudoalteromonas; species Pseudoalteromonas sp. SWYJZ19. The sequence continues at coordinate 3,504 of NZ_JADYXI010000024.1, read as the reverse complement.
GTATGGCAAGAGGGATAGATGGTGCTGCGCACAAAGGCTCTCTTGCTGGTACGGGTAAAACCATTGCTGTGCTCGGTACTGGGGTTGATATTTACTATCCCAAACGCCATAAACTATTAACAGACCAAGTTTTAGAAAGCGGCCTGCTGGTGAGTGAGTTTTTACCCGGAACAGCTGCTAATGCACATAATTTTCCGCGTCGTAATCGTATTATTTCTGGGTTATCGTTGGGAGTGCTTATTGTTGAGGCTGAAATTAAAAGCGGTTCGTTAATAACAGTACGTTATGCGCTTGAGCAAAATAAAGAGGTGTTTGCAGTACCGGGTTCTATCAAAAACCCGTTAGCGCAGGCAAGTCACTTTTTAATAAAGCAAGGCGCTAAGCTAGTAGAAAACGTAGCCGACATTCTTGATGAGGTGAGTTTTACTTACGACAGTAACTTAGGTAATAAAGAGCAACCGATTCAAGCCAATTCTCAATGTGAGGTTTTAAATAGTATTGGTTTTGAAGTAACCAGCGTAGACGATATTGTACGTCGTGCTCAGTGGCCAATAGACAAAGTACTCGCTAGATTGCTCGATTTAGAATTAGACGATCAGATTGAGCGCGTGCTAGATGGTTATATTAAGTTAAGCGCAGGAAGGTAATATGTTTGATATTCTTTTATATCTTTTTGAAAATTACATTCATAGCGAAGCGGATATATTTGCCGAGCAAAATGAGCTAACCGATGAGTTATTACGCGCAGGTTTTAATAAGCCTGAGATATTTAAAGCCCTCGATTGGCTAGAGCAACTGGCCGACTTACAACACAGTGACGAATCTCCTTATTTAATAGCTAACCCTAAAGATGCAGCGCGTATATTTACCGATAGCGAGTGCCAAAGGCTCAGTGCTGAGTGTCGTGGCTTTTTAATGTTTATTGAGCAAGTAGGCGTTATTAACAATGTGACTCGTGAAATGGTAATGGACTGTTTAGCCTCTCTCGATAAACCAACTATAAGCCTAGAAGACTTAAAGTGGATTGTACTTATGATTTTGTTTAATGTTCCTGGCTCTGAAGAGGCATATGAGCAAATGGAAGATTTGATTTTTGATGAACCCAGCGAACTTCTTCATTAGAGATAATTATCTTGATTGTACTCAAATTACTTAAACGGATAAGCACAGCATTGCTTGTATCTTTAAGTGGTTTGGGTATATTAGGCGAAAATTCACCAACCTATCAGGATCACCATGAGTAAAATCGACCATTCGCTTTTCTCGGCGAACAAGCACGCCCTCGAAAAAGAATACGAGATATGCCCACAGTGTGGTTCAGAGTTAGTGATCCGCAATAGTAAATCAGGCCCTTTTTTAGGATGCGCAAGTTATCCTAAATGCGACTTTATTAGACCGTTGGCACATCACGATAGTAATGAAATCAAAATATTAGAAGATTCAGCATGTCCTGAGTGTAACAAACCGCTGGTGGTTAAAAATGGTCGCTACGGTATGTTTATTGGATGTACGGGTTATCCAGAGTGTCATTACATTGCTAACGAAAATGAAGAAAAACAAAGCGAAGACACTTTGCCTAGTTGCCCAAAATGTAAAAAAGGGCATTTAGTCGCGCGTAGTAATAAGTTTGGTAAAGTATTTTACTCTTGTGATTGCTACCCAAGTTGTAAATACACACTTAATAACAAACCGGTCGAACACCCTTGCCCACAATGTAATTGGCCAATCGTCATAGAAAGAAATATGGCAAATGGCACATTATTGCAATGCCCACAAAAAAGTTGCATGCATAAGCTCGCCCCAACTGAATAACGTTTAATTATATCTGGAGACTACTTTGTCAGACCTTTCAAATACGCCCACTGCAATAACATGCTTAACGCAAGGCGAAGTTATTTTATACCCAACAGAAGCTGTATATGGTTTAGGTTGCGATCCAGATAATCAACAAGCCGTTGAGGCACTATTAGCTATTAAACAGCGCCCAGTTGAAAAAGGGCTTATTTTAATTGCTGATAATTACGGGCAGTTATTAAAATACGTAGACGATGCAAAAATACCAATGGATAAACGCGCTGATATTTTTTCGAGTTGGCCTGCTGCAATTACATGGGTTATGCCTGCTTCTAAAAATACGCCTAAATGGTTAACTGGGCAGTTTGATACTATCGCAGTAAGAGTAACAAACCATCCAACAGTAAAGCGTTTATGCCAAGAGTTTGGTAAGCCGCTAGTATCAACGAGTGCAAACTTAACAGGGCAAGAAACTGTTATTAGTATTGAGCAAGCTAAAGCGCAATTTGCAGAGCAAGTTGGTTTTTACGTTGACGAACCGTTAGGTGGTAATACTCAGCCAAGCACAATAAAAGACGCCATGACTGGCAAAATATTTAGAGGTTAATATGCAAAGCGAATTATTAGATCAAGTAAAAGCATACTTTATGGCTTTGCAAGACACTATTTGCCAAGGTTTAGAGGCCGCAGATGGCAGCGCTAAATTTATTGAAGATAACTGGCAACGTGCAGAAGGCGGTGGTGGTCGTACACGTGTAACTACAAACGGCGCTGTAATAGAGCAAGGCGGAGTTAATTACTCACACGTATTTGGCGCTTCAATGCCAGGCTCTGCAACAGCGCATAGGCCAGAGCTTGCAGGGCGAAGCTTTCATGCGTGTGGTGTGTCGTTAGTTATTCATCCCAAAAACCCTCATGTACCAACAAGTCATGCCAATGTGCGCTTTTTTATAGCTGAAAAAGAAGGCGAAGACCCAATATGGTGGTTTGGTGGTGGGTTTGATCTCACTCCTTTTTACCCAGTATTAGAAGACGTACAACATTGGCATCAAGTTGCTCATGATATTTGCGCACCATTTGGCAGCGAAGTTTATCCAAAATATAAAACCTGGTGCGACGAGTACTTTTATTTAAAGCACAGAGACGAGACGCGCGGAGTAGGCGGTTTATTTTTTGACGACTTAAACGAACTTGGCTTTGAAAAGAGCTTTGCGTTTATGCAATCGGTGGGTAATGGCTTTTTAGATGCTTACTTACCTATTATTGAACGTCGCAAAAATGATGAATACACAGAGCAACAACGTGATTTTCAGCTTTATCGTCGCGGACGCTACGTTGAGTTTAATCTAGTATGGGATAGAGGAACGTTGTTTGGGCTACAAAGTGGCGGGCGTACAGAGTCTATATTAATGTCTATGCCACCACTTGCACGCTGGGAATATAATTATAAACCAGAGCCAAGTAGCCCAGAAGCTAATCTATATCAGTATTACTTACGCCCGCAAGAGTGGTTAACTAGTCAGCCAAGTGAGCTGATAGCCAGAGAATGGCAATTATAATAATTATACAGTAATCAAAATGGCGCTAATTAGCTGTCTCTTGATCACAAGTCTGGCTCAAGAGATTTTGCTAAATCGTAGCCTTCCAGGATGGCTTGTAACTTAAGCCATCCTTGCCATAACACTTTCACAGATGCACGCCCTGTGCGCT
>NZ_JADYXI010000023.1:0-61839 GCF_015864375.1 Pseudoalteromonas sp. SWYJZ19 | reverse complement strand
CGAGAACGAGTGAAACGTTATATTCTTCCAGAAAAAAGAAAACGGCCCAAAAGTAGGACCGTTCGAATTTCAAAAACTCGGTACACCATTAAGTCAAAGCATGCTTAACTGAATGGTGTTATCTCTTGAGCCGTTATTAATTGGCGGTATTACTGTTTACACTTCAGCGCAAGGCGGCGTATTTTTTGATAACAGCCAAATTTTTAAATTTAGCTCGCCAGAGTTAAAGCATGGTCAGGTATTGCTAAAATATTTGAGTGATCATATCGAGAGTGAATACGATGTATCGCTACGAATAAACTGCCCACAGTGCAAAAGTATTGTGATGATGCGCAGGTATTTTTCGCCAGTTAAGGCTGTCGAAATAGATGAATGCCCAGGCTGTGCAGGAATATGGCTTGATAGCGGCGAGCTGGCAAAAATACACGAAAACCATTTAACACCTAAAGAGCGAAAGCTATTAGCTCATGAAATGGCAACCAATCATGGCTTTATAACTATTAAATCACCTACTTCTAGGTTTACGCCAACTAATAAAAATGCACATGAAGCCACGGTGGAGAACTTAGTGCGCTTAGCTTTACTTGGTTTGTAACTCTTAATAACATATTAAAACAAAAACGGCGTACTAAAAAGTACGCCGTTTTTATTGTAATAAACTAACTCTTGAAAAGTTTATTTATTACGGTTTTCTTTAGCAAATGCACGTATTTTACGCTTTTGCGACAGTGTTACTTTATTAACACGACCAGCAAATGGGTTTTCACCTTCTCTAAATTCGATTTTGATAGGGGTGCCCATAATTTTAAGCGCTTTACGGTAGTAGTTCATCAGGTAGCGTTTATAACTATCTGGTAAATCTTTAACTTGGTTACCGTGAATAACAATACGTGGTGGGTTATAACCACCGGCATGCGCATATTTGAGCTTAACACGACGACCACGAACAAGTGGCGGCTGGTGATCGGCTTGAGCCATGTCCATAATACGACGTAACATTGCAGTACTTATACGTTTAGTCGCTGATTCATACGCTTCGTCAACAGACTCGAATAAATGACCAACACCTGTACCGTGTAGTGCAGATATAAAGTGTAGGCGTGCAAAGTCAATAAAGCCTAAACGGCGATCGAGCTCTGATTTAATACGATCTTTAACGTAATCGTCTAAGCCATCCCATTTGTTCACTGCAATTACCAATGAACGACCTGAGTTAAGAGCAAAGCCTAATAAGCTTAAATCTTGATCAGAAATACCATCGCGAGCATCAACAATCAATAACACAACGTTACAATCTTCGATTGCTTGAAGCGTTTTAATGACAGAGAACTTTTCAACTACGTCGCTTACTTTTTTACGCTTACGAACACCTGCGGTGTCAATTAACACATACTCTTTTTCATTTCGAGTCATCGGAATGTAGATAGAGTCACGTGTTGTACCAGGCATGTCGTATACAATTACGCGATCTTCACCCAGTATACGGTTTGTAAGCGTTGACTTACCAACGTTAGGACGACCAATAATCGCAAGCTTTACAGGTTTGTCTGCAAATGCCTGGTGATCGGTATCGCTGTCTTCATCTTCTTCGTAAAGATTAATAAGCTCTTCGTCATCGCCTGTTACGTCTTCGTCTTGTGCAGCTAATTCAGCAATAAGCGGCTGAAGTGTTTGCTCAAGTAATAACGTAATACCACGGCCATGCGATGCAGCAATGTGATGAATTTCACCTAATGATAATTGGTAAAATTCAGCACAGTTTGAATCTGCATCAATACCATCGGTTTTATTGGCAACAACAAAACACTTTTTATCTTGTTTACGCAAGTGATTAGCAATTGCTTGGTCAGCTACGGTCATACCTACACGAGCATCTACTAAAAACAGAACAATGTCGGCTTCTTCAATAGCTAGCAGAGATTGATCTGCCATTTCGATTTCGATGCCTTCTTCTGAGCCATCAATACCGCCCGTGTCTACCACGATAAATTCATAGCCATCGTAACTAGCTTGGCCATATTTTCTATCTCGTGTTAAACCTGGAAAATCGGCTACGAGTGCATCACGAGTACGTGTTAAACGGTTAAATAATGTGGATTTGCCCACATTGGGTCGCCCAACTAGAGCGATCACGGGAAGCATAAACTACCTCTTTAAAAAACAACAAAAGGCTTCGCAGTGCGAAGCCTTAAAAAAACCATATGACTATTAGTAACTTAGTTTGGTATTTTTACCATACTAACTTCACCATCACGGGTGTATAAAATTAGCTTATCGTCGGCAACAACTGGCTCAACAAAAAAGCCCGAGCTGTCAAAGTCTTCACGAGATACTAGCTCGCCAGTTTCTTTATTTAGCCAATGTAGGTTACCTTCTTGGTCGCCTAAAGCTAAGTGGCTACCTGCAACTGCAGGGCCTGTTAGGTACCAACCGCGTAGAGCGGGTTGGCTCCAACGTTCAATACCTGAATTTTTATCTAATGCGTAAATAACACCATCGCTATCTACTAAATAAATTGTTTGTGCATCCATCGCAATTTCGCGGTAGCTGCTGTACTCGCGTTTCCATACAACATTACCAGAGCGAATATCTACAGCGGCTAAGTTGCCGTTGTAAGCTATAGCGTAAGCGTATGGACCGCTAATAAGTGGTTGAGTGTCTACGTCAACTAGGCGTTCAAATTCTGATGCGCCTTTAGCAACCGCAATTTCTGCGCTCCATGCTGAGTAACCACTGTCTGAAATTAATACGCTCAGTTTGCCTGTTTCAAGGCCTACTAATACACCACCGTTAGCAACGGTTGGTGAGCTTTGTCCGCGTAATGTTAGTGGTGGAACTTCTTGTTCAAAGCTCCAACGCTCTTCGCCTGTATCTGGGTGAAGGGCTAACAATTTACCAGAGCCTAAATTTACAAATATTAAGCCATCGCCTGCTGTTGGTTTAGACAGAGATTCGCCTGGTACGTTTTTACGCCAAACTTCTTCACCAGTTTCGCGATCAAGAGCAATAATAAAGCCGTGTTCAGAACCAATATAAATTTTACCATAGGCTTGCAAGATACCACCTGATAATTTTGCATTACCGTTGTCAGCCCAAGGCCAAAACGATAAATCTTGGCGTACATCGGTTTCCCATTTTGTATCGCCATTATCAAGCGAAAGCGCTTCTACTTGGCCTTCGCGGCTAGCAACATACACAGTATCTTTGTAAACTGCGGGTGTTAAACGAGAAAAATAATGCTCTACGCCATCACCTACAGATTCTTGCCAAACAACGTCAGTTTCAAATTGGTTTACAATTTCAGGAAGTACTAGTTCATCTTCATCATCACTTGATGAACAACCCATCAATGTTGCCATACATAGGGCAAGGGCTGCTGTTGTAAATTTTTTCATGCCTAAAACCTTATGCCGCTGGGCTAGTTACTGCTAGGTCATCTAACTTAATTTGTAATAGTGGGTTACTTGTTAATCCACCCGCATCTATTGCTGCTTGGTATGCAGTACGTGCTTGATCTTTATTACCTTGCTCAGTGTAAATATCGCCTTTAAGCTCGGCCACGTTTGCATTGAACGCTTCAGGTAATGGTGCATTTAATGTTGTTAATGCATCGTCATATTTAGTTTGCGCAATTTGAACACGTGCTAAACGTGTAATCGCAATTGCTTTTAATTCTGTATTTGGCGTATTAGACACAACCCAGCTTAGCTTTTCGCTTGCTACGTCTAGTTTTTTCGCTTCTACTGCGTCTTTTGCAGCAACGAATGCAGCAAGTGTTGCGTAGTTTGTGTCTTTATTTTCGCTAATAAACGCATCAGCTGAAGATAAAACATCATCGCTTTCAACAAGCGCTGTATATGAATCTGATGCTTTTTCAGCGGTAGTAATTTGGTTTTGGTTATATGCTTTCCAGCCATATAAGCCACCTAGGCCAACAAGTATACCTAGCGCAAGTGAAATGCCGTTTTCACGGAAAAAGCGTTTAATGGCTTCTGCTTGTTGTTCTTCTGTTGAATAAATATCCATTCTTACCTCTAATGTTCGCTTAGCCGTTAATAAGCTCAGCTAATAGCGCTTTAGCTTGTTCTAATTCTAATGTGACTTGTTCTTTACGCTCGCGTAAATACTTGATGGTCACAACGCCTTTTTCTAATTCATCTTCACCAATAATCACTGCAACAAGTGCATCGCTTTTATCAGCACGTTTTAATTGTTTTTTAAAGTTGCCGCCGCCCGCATGTACCATAACGCGTAAACCCGGTACGTCTTTACGTAGTTGCGCTGCAATTGCAGGAGCTTGAATGCTTGCTTTGTCGCCCATTGCTGCTAAATATACATCAGCATTACGACGAATGTCACCTACACACTCAAGTGCTTGTAGTAATAATACTAAGCGCTCTAGACCCATTGCAAAACCAACTGCTGGCGTTGCTTTGCCGCCAAGTTGTTCAACTAAGCCATCGTAACGTCCGCCAGCACATACAGTGCCTTGTGCACCTAAACTGTCGGTTACCCATTCAAATACAGTGCGGTTGTAGTAGTCTAAACCACGTACTAACTTTTCATTAATCGTATATGAGACGCCAGCAGCGTCTAAACGTTCACATAAATTTTCAAAATGTTCTTTTGATTCAGCATCTAAATTTTCAGACAATTTAGGCGCATCAGTTAAAATTGCTTGTACGTCTGGGTTTTTGCTATCAAGTACGCGTAATGGATTTGAATACATACGACGTTTTGAGTCTTCATCAAGCACATCAAGGTGTTGCTCAAGGTAGGCTACTAACGCATCACGGTAATCTGCACGCGCTTCGTTAGACCCTAAAGAATTTAGCTCTAAACGAACGTGCTCAGTAATACCAAAGGCTTCCCATAGCTGCGCTGTTAATAAAATAACTTCTGCGTCTATGTCGGCTGTAGCAATACCAAATGTTTCTAAACCAAATTGGTGAAACTGACGGTAACGACCTTTTTGCGGGCGCTCGTGACGAAACATTGGACCCATGTACCAAAGGCGTTGTTCTTGGTTGTATAGTAAGCCATTTTGGTTGCCAGCACGTACGCATACTGCGGTGCCTTCTGGGCGAAGTGTTAATAAGTCGCCATTGCGATCGGCAAAGGTGTACATTTCTTTTTCTACTATATCGGTAACTTCACCAATAGAGCGTTTAAATAAGTCGGTTGATTCTACAATAGGAAAACGAATTTCTTGATAACCGAACGATGCTACTGTCTCGCGTAAAATGTTTTCTACTTTCTGCCAAACTTGTGTATCGCCCGGCAGACAATCGTTCATACCGCGAACTGCCTGAATTTGTTTTGCCACTGATAAATCCTAAATGCTGTTTTTTGTGTAATGAAAAATGCTTACACAACAAGAATGCTAAAAATTGACCCGTCATTATATACCCAAATGACCCCATGATGCGAGTTTCAGTTGGAATTAAAAGCGATTTAGGCAAGGCATTGATTGAAAGTAATAGTGGTTCTATTGTTAAAATCAATAACGCAGTATAAATCGCTTTTAAACCAACCCGTTGGGCGGTTCACAGACACTTACTCTCATCGTTGTTACTTTTTAAAAGGGATTGCCATTCTTGCAAAGTAACGCCTTGATATTAAGAGCCTGTGAAACGCTGAATTCTGTATCTTAGGGTCGTTTGGGTATCCACTAGCTATAAAGGTAAACGGCAAACTACGGGGTTTGCCACCTTGAACGGTATTTATTCGACTATTTTTATGTCAATCGGTGTTTGGTTCTGCTTTTTCTCTATAAAGTCGCGTACATAACCTTCAAGCTGGTCAACAATGTTGTTGTTATCAATGCGCGCTTTTTGGCGTTCGCCATTTATATACAAACCAGAACGACGATTTGCACCGGCAAGCCCTATATCACTCACAAGCGCTTCACCTGGTCCATTTACAACGCAACCAATTACCGAAACTGACATAGGTTCGATAATATCCTCTAAGCGCTCTTCAAGTTGGTTCATGGTGCTTACTACATCAAACTCTTGGCGTGAGCAGCTAGGGCAGGCAATAAAGTTAATTCCACGCGAACGAATGCGCAATGAATTTAAGATATCAAAGCCTACTTTAATTTCTTGTACCGGGTCGGCAGCAAGTGATACACGCAGGGTATCGCCAATACCTTCGGCAAGAAGCATACCTAAACCTACTGCAGATTTAACAGAGCCTGAGCGCATGCCGCCCGCTTCGGTAATACCTAAATGCAGTGGTTGGTCTATTTCTTTAGCGAGTAAGCGATATGCACCTACAGCTAAAAATACGTCAGACGCTTTTACTGATATTTTAAATTGGTCAAAATCAAGGCGGCGCAATATATCTACATGGCGCATTGCTGATTCTAATAAGGCTTCTGGTGTTGGTTCGCCGTATTTTTCTTGTAAGTCGCGCTCTAGTGAACCGCCATTTACACCAATACGAATAGGAATGTTATGCTCGCGTGCTGAGTCTACTACGGCTCTTATACGCTCTTCACTACCTATATTACCCGGGTTTATACGCAGGCAATCTACACCGTATTTTGCTACTTTTAAGGCAATACGATAATCAAAATGAATATCGGCTACTAGCGGAATAGTCACTTGTTCTTTAATACTTTTAAACGCTTCGGCTGCATCCATTGTTGGTACTGATACACGGACTATGTCGGCACCTGCATCTTGTATTGCCTGTATTTGTGCAACAGTTGCATCAACATCCATGGTGTCGGTGTTGGTCATTGATTGCACTGCAATAGGGGCACCATCACCAATAGGGACGTTACCTACATTGATTCGGGTGGATTTTCTGCGTTTAATTGGAGATTCTGAAAACATAGCGACTACTCTGCTAGTGGTAATGTAAATTTGGCTAAACGGTTTTGAGGAAATGCAGAAACATCTACAGGTTCACCGTTTAAAGTAATGTCTACAGCGTCATGCTTACCAAGCACAACTGAAAAAGGAGGCGTACCGCTTACGGTCATAATGTAGCCTGCTTTTTTAACGCCGAATGCTATTTTTTCGCCTTCGCCGTCGTAAATTTCAACCCAACTTTCGCCATTAAAGTTCATGACAATTGTACTGCTAGCATCGTCTTGACTTGCGCTGTTAGAAGCAATAGGAGCCGTTTCTTTAACTATTTCTGGGCTTGTTGATGTTTCACTAGACGTGCTTTGTGATTCTAATAATGATTCATCGTCAATTTCGGCTTGTTGCTGTTGCTCTGAAATACTGGGTTGAGCGGCTTGGCGCTCGCTCATTTTTGAGTTGGCAACGTTTATGTTACTCGTTTGCTCTTCAATAGGTGTCGCGTTTTGCCAAAACCATAAAGCAGATGAGCCAATAACAATCGCTAAAATTAAATAGCTAAAAAACATTAAGCGGCTGTCGTTTGCTTCTTTTTCTGTACGGCGTGAAAAACTCTGCATATTAGCGGGTTTAGCCGGCTCCGGTGGGGCTGGCATCATTGCTAATATAGGTGCGCTATCTACTTTTAATTCACGGCAATAGTTTTTTATATAGCCTTTAACAAAAGTAATAGGGCCTAGTAATGTAAATTCATCATTTTCAAGGCGTTTAATTTGAAGTTCAGACAGCTTTAACGGTGCAGCAATAGTCGCTATGCTAACGTTCGCTTGTTCTCTGTGATTTTTTAATATCTGGCCTACAGTTGGCTGTTCGCTCTGTGTTTGCGTATTTTCTTCATTCATAATGTGTATGAGTCTGGATCCACTAGTAAAAGTTTGTGCCCTGGTTTTAGTGCTATATCAGGACTTAATTTATTCCATCGCATTAATTCATCAATTAACACATGCCGCTGGGTAGCTATATCGTAAAGGGAATCACCAGCTTTAATTTCGTAATAAATATTTGGATCGTTTAGGTATATTTTACTTCCATTCATTACCCGATCCGACTCTTTTAGACCATTCCATTGCAGGAGCTTTTGTAGTTTAACATTGTATCGCACCGAAATGCTAAATAGGTTTTCGCCAACAGCAATTACGTGAAATGGCACGCGTAAAGGCGATACTTTAGGGTTAAGCATTGGGAGCTCTGTTTTTTGTACTGCTTCGTAACTTTTAAATTCAATATCTGCATCATTTTGATAGCTGCTATTTTCAAATACAGTTGTATTTTTAGTCGCTTCGTAGAATACCACGTCACTACTATTTTTTTGAGCGGTAACCGCAGGAGCTGAATTACTATAGTTACTAGTTTGCTGCGAATTAAACTGGCCTGTTTTAGGTGCGCCAAACGAAATTATTGTAACTTCGTCATCAGCTTTAGTTGGTTGCTTTGCTGCTATAGCTTCTTTTTGAGGTTCGTAAACGGGCTTAGCTTTTTTAGGTGCAGCTACTACGGAATCTGCAGAGTCGTGCTCAGTAGTAAGTGCAAGCATAACAGCCGATGTATCGGTAGGTTTGCTTGGCGCGACGACTTTAGGAGCATCTTCTTTTTGAGTTGTTATTTGTTTTGCTATTACGGCTGTTTCATCGGCTTGCTTACTGGCCGTGTTTTGTACCGCCTTAGCTTGCTTTTCTCTTACTATAACTGGATTTACATCTTGGTTATTTGCTATTGCGATCTTTTTATCTGTTTTTTGCTCGTCGTTTGTTACCAAGCTTGTTGAACCGTCTTGTGGTGAACGTTTCTTTCTGATTACTTTTATTTTTGGTTTTGAACTAACGTGCGCGCCGCTTTCGTCATTTTTTAGTTCTTTTAACTGCGCTTTACGGTATTTTTCTCGCAGTATTTCAAACTCATTAAAACGTGTTCTTTTCTCTTTTAATGCATAGGCTTCGTTACTGCTAGAGTAAGTTTGTAAGATAGTGCTGGAAATTTTTTCAGCCTCTTCTATTCTGCCCATTCTGTTTTTTACAAGGTAGCTAAGCATTAATGCGCGAGAAGATACTCGACCTGTGCTTTCGTAGCGTTTTAAAAGTTCACTGGCTTTGTATAAGTCACTTTTTGCGTAATACAGCGCTGCTAAACTAATTAACGTAGATGTACGCTGAGAGCTGTGATTAAGTGCCTGTTGAAAGTAACTTTCTGCATTTTCAAAATCATCAAATTCAATAGCACACAAGGCTAAATTTTCGTAACTTTCGGCAACGCGAATATAACTTGGTACTTCAATGGCTTTTAAAAATTGATCAGTTGCACGATCGTATTCATCAATACCACATAAAAACACGCCGTAGTTATTAAGGGTATTAGGATCGTCAGGCTTTATTTCGAGTGCTTTTTGGTAGGCTTTATCAGCTAGCGGGTTTTCGCCTACTTGTTGATAGTAATAAGCAAGAGAGTAATGTACTTCAGGTAGGTCAGGAGCAAATGCAGCTGCACGTTCTAAATTGTATTTGGCTTGAGAGTTATTACCCGTTTTTAAATACTGTAGGGCTAAAGCAATTCGTGTTCGTGCTGCGCCAGTATTATTAATTTTATTTTCGACGACGGGTTTATTACTGCCGTTATAACTACTTTCGCTAACACAGCCACTTAAGGCAAGTGTTGATAGTGTTATAGCAAGTATAGATCGCATTACCTTATCTCTTTATTTTTAGTCCATGGCGCCTATCTTACCTAAAACCTTTGTTGTTGCATCATTTATTTAAAAATAAACAACTTAACCACCCTACATGACTAATTAACATAGGGTGGTTACAGATTATGCTTGGTGGATATTAACGCTAATTGCGTTATCGTCACGCATTTTCTTTTTAGCTAAACGTTTAGTACGGTCAACTACATCACCTACTAACTGTCCGCAAGCGGCGTCAATATCGTCACCGCGAGTTCGGCGCACAATACAGGTAACGCCTGCTGCTTGTAATACTTTTGAAAAACGGTCAATACGGCTATTGCTTGAACGCGTGTATTCATTACCCGGGAATGGGTTAAACGGAATAAGGTTTACCTTACAAGGTGTGCCTTTTAACGTTTGCACTAATGCATGCGCCTGATCGGTGCTGTCGTTAATACCGTTAAGCATCACGTATTCAACCGTTACATCTTTATTTGCTTTTGAGCCATCGATATAACGACGACACGAGGCTAAAAATTCTTCAATAGGGTACTTTTTATTAACTGGCACTAAAATGTCACGCAGTGCGTTATCGGGTGCGTGAAGTGAAATAGCCAGTGCTACGTCAATTTTCTCTTTTAGTAAATCAAGTGCAGGTACAACGCCTGAAGTACTTAATGTTACGCGGCGCTTAGATAAACCAAAGCCCCAATCGTCCATCATTAGTTCCATTGCTGGCACTACGTTTTTAAGATTAAGTAAAGGCTCGCCCATACCCATCATTACAACGTTAGTTACTGGGCGCTTTTCGCTATGGCCATCAAGGCCTATATCTTTAGCTACACGCCAAACTTGACCAATAATTTCAGATACTTTTAAGTTACGGTTAAAGCCTTGTTGAGCAGTAGAACAAAAAGTACATTCAAGAGCACAACCCACTTGTGATGATACACATAACGTAGCGCGCTCTTTTTCAGGGATCCAAACGGCTTCTACTTCTTGGCCGCCTTCCAGAATAAGTGCGTACTTAATAGTACCGTCGCTTGCTTGTTGGCGCACAGTGATTTCTGGCGCTACAATTTCGCACTCAGCTTTAAGTTTTTCTTTAAGCTTTTTGTTTACGTTGCTCATATCGTCGAAGTTATCTACGCCAAAATGATAAATCCATTTCATCACCTGGTCACTACGAAACGGCTTTTCACCGAACGATGCAAATAGCTCGCGCATTGCTTCTCGGTTTAAATCTAATAAGTTAATCTTTTTTTGCTCGGTCATGAAACAACCTCAATCGGTGACGGTGGAGATAAAATTTACGAGGACGAATTGTACACAATTCACTCACTTTAATCATTAAGTAAAACATCATGAGTTTCTGATTAATACTTTACGTAATGACTAAAAAAGGGCCCGAAAGCCCTTTTCAATATGTTAACGAATTCGAATTAACGAGTACGTGAACAAAGCTCTTCGTCAGCGAAGAAGTACGCGATTTCGCGAGCAGCAGATTCAACAGCGTCAGAACCGTGAACAGCATTTTCGTCGATGCTATCAGCGTAGTCTGCACGTAAAGTACCAGCTAGTGCTTCAGCAGGGTTAGTAGCACCCATGATTTCACGGTTTTTAAGAACAGCGTTTTCGCCTTCAAGAACTGTAACCATTACTGGACCAGATGTCATGAAAGATACTAAAGCACCGAAGAAAGGACGTTCGCTATGTTCAGCGTAGAAACCTTCAGCTTTCTCTTGTGAAAGGTGAACCATTTTAGCTGCAACGATTTTAAGGCCAGCAGATTCGAAACGGTTGTAGATAGCGCCAATGTGGTTTTTAGCAACTGCATCAGGTTTTACGATTGAAAAAGTACGTTCTAAAGCCATCTTTATGCTCCAATAATTTTAAGTAAAAGTGTGAATATTAACGGGCGCGAATTATACGCGTTTTAAGTGAAAAATCCTAATTTTATTAAAAACCAGTTTGGTTGCCGTTTTGTGATCTCGATCAAACGCAAATTATTGACCGCATTTATACTGCCGCGCTTCTGTTTACTTATTTGTTAATGACTAATCTGAATTCTGCTTGGGATAGATTTATTTTTCAGAGTTTAGGTTAACTACTTATGCAACTGGCTTAAACCCAGTTTGATGTATGGAGCGCACATGTCACCCGTTATTTCTTCAATGCCTTTTATTCCTGAATTATTATGCCCCGCAGGCAGTTTAAAAAACATGCGTTACGCGTTTGCTTATGGCGCAGATGCGGTTTATGCGGGGCAGCCTCGTTATAGTTTGCGTGTGCGTAATAATGAGTTTGACCTAGACACTCTGAAAGTAGGCATTAGTGAGGCGCATGCGCAAAATAAAAAGTTTTATGTGGTGTCTAATATTGCGCCGCATAATGCCAAAGTTAAATCGTATTTACGTGATATAGAACCTGTTATTGCGATGCAGCCCGATGCGCTGATTATGTCAGACCCTGGTTTGATTATGCTTGTTCGTGAAAAATGGCCAGCCATGCCTATTCACTTATCAGTACAGGCGAATGCGGTAAATTACGCGAGTGTACAATTTTGGGCAAAGCAGGGAATTGAACGCGTTATTTTATCGCGGGAGCTGTCGCTCGAAGAAATAACTGAAATATGCACACTCTGCCCAGACACCCAACTTGAAGTGTTTGTACATGGCGCACTGTGTATGGCGTATTCGGGGCGTTGTTTACTCTCTGGTTATATAAACAAGCGCGATCCAAATCAAGGCACATGTACTAATGCATGTCGCTGGGATTACGATGTAAAGCCTGGTGTTGAGAACGAAACTGGCGAAATGGTGCATAAAATTGACCCCAAACAGGTGATTCCTACTCTGGGTGAAGGCGCGCCAAGCAACGATGTATTTATGTTAGAGGAACAAGGTCGCCCTGGTGAGTATATGCCTGCGTTTGAGGATGAACACGGCACGTATATTATGAACTCAAAAGATTTACGCGCAGTGCAATACGTAGAGCAGTTAACAAAAATGGGTGTACATAGTTTAAAAATAGAAGGGCGTACTAAGTCATTTTATTATGTAGCGCGCACAGCACAAGTTTATCGCAAAGCAATAGACGACGCAGCTGCGGGTAAACCATTTGATACTAACTTATTTAAAACGCTTGAGAATTTAGCGCATCGTGGTTATACCGAAGGCTTTTTAAAACGCCACGCTCATCAAGATTATCAAAACTATGAGTACGGTCATTCGGTATCAACTAAACAGCAATTTGTGGGTGAAGTACTTGGGCGCTGCGAAAATGGATTAGTTGAAATAGACGTTAAAAATAAATTTTGTACAGGCCACTCTTTAGAGCTTATGACACCACAAGGTAACTTTACTTTTAAGCTTGAATATATGGAAAACAAAAAGGGCGAAAGTATTAGCGATGCTAAAGGCTCCGGTCACATTGTAAAAATACTGCTAGATGAAGACATTAACTTAGCGCATGCTATTTTAATGCGTAATCTTGAGGAACACCAAGATACTCGTAATCCATTTAAACAAGCTGTTTAGCTACAGCTGAATATAGTTTTTTCAAAAAACTCGGGGTTATAAAAACCCCGAGTTTGCGACTTTATTTAAAATAATATTAATTATTTTTCAAGCTGCTTTAGCTTATCTCTTCGCTCTTTACGTTTTTGTTTTAATGTTTTGCTTGCATGTTTTTTAGGTTTTTCTTTACTCATTACAAATAACTCCAATTAAATATATAAAATTAATAAATAAAAATTGAAATAATTTACTCTATATTTCCTCCTTAATATTAATGGCTATTATTTCCCAAAGGTGGGATTCCCCAGCTTCTTTATATTCAATAATATGATTTATTTTATGCCCTAAAAGAGCGACCCCAAGAGGAGAGTGAAATGATACGTCATTAATAAAGTGCCTTCGTTGGTTTGGAGGCACTAAAGTTATACGGCGCTTAAAACCGGTGGTTATATTTTTAATAACCACCGTGCTATTAATTTGTACATGCGGATTGAATTTTGACCAAGGCCGCTGTGAATACTCGACTTCTTGTAGTAAATACGCAAGCTTTAACGGTTGTAATAGTACCGCTGCGTCTGTGAAGTCATTTTTAGACAGGAAAGATTTTTTACGCTCGAACAGAAAAGAAAGCACGGACTAATCCCCACAAAAACTAAATCGAATTTAAATATATAAAGGTACAGTGTAACTGCCGAGTGTAAGGGTTACACTCGGCTTAAATTCCGAAGGTGGTATTTGTTTTTAGCAGATATGTGATTAAAGTAAACATATTATCCTCTTTGTTTAAATCAATCATATTGAGTTTAAAAATAAAGTCAATTGAGTTTTAGGTTAAAAATATATTGGCGATAAAATGACAGTTTAAAACTGTTTTTTTTATGTTTTTATAAATTCGTTTTTTTCACTAAATTGTTGTTATTTCTGTGTGTTAGTTGCTCACTATGTGATTGAAGCTAAGCGACTAAATAGTTAAGTGCTATTTATGGGATCTATAGTGCCACTTATGCCTATTTATAATATTTATAGATTAAATATACTGGTGTTGTTGTTTATTAAAGTGTAATTGTGTGGCTAGTATTTTATTATGTGAAGCCTAAGCTGCTTATTTTATAGAGTAGAAGCTAGGTATCGGGTAACGCTCTTGTAGTGGCTACGTGCTTTACTGCTGAACCTTTATGTAATAGTTACTCCATTCAACAATGTTAAATAACCACTTTTTATTCGGGTTTATCAAAGTAAATTATAAAGGGTCTCACTTATATGTGGATAATTTTTGCATTACTCGCCACTGTTTTTTTTGGTGCGCGAGGAATAATGTACCAATGGACGTCACAAAAAAAGATTAATCGTAATCTATTATTATTCGGTGTTTTTTTTGTGGGATTTATAATTAGTGCGCTAGGTACTGTGGTGTTTGAGCACACATGGTACGGCTGGGCTGACATTACTGTTGGACTCGCTTTAGGTTTTGGATCTTTTGCGGCTAATGGGTTTTTACACAAAGGGTTTTCGGTTGGGAAAGCGTCTTTAATTAGTATTCTGTCGGGGTTAACGCCTTTATTTGTGCTTTTATTTGCCTTTTTATTATGGCAAGAAACCTTAACTGTTATTCAATTAATCGGCTTTTTTATTATTTTTGGCGGCCTTTATATTATTCGCTACTCCAGCGATATCTCATTAAGTAACTTACAAGGCGCGCAATGGGGATTACTCGCGGCACTGTCCTTTGCATTTAATGATTTAATGGGTAAGCAATCAACGCTTCTTGAGGCGGATACGTTTGCAACTTTAACGTCTATGTTTGGGTTTGGTAGCTTTCTTTTTGCCGTTAGTTGGTTAGTAAAGCGTAAAAAAATGCTAGCAGAGCAAGGCTCTTCTCAAGCGTATTGGTCTGCCGGTAAAACATTTTCGTGCGGGTTACTTATTGGTTTAACTAATGTGGCTGGCATGGTTGCAATAATATCGGCTTTTGCTATTGGTAATACAGGGCTAGTTTCAGCGATTTCAGGTATGAATATTTTAATTATTTTGTTGTACTCACGCATCATTCTAAAAGAGTCTTTTACACGGCAAGAAGTTATAGGATTAACAACGGCATTTTTAGGTGTAATCGTACTAAGGCTTAGTTTTTAAAAGATGAATTAGCTTAATTACTTTGCTGTGAAAAGCCTACACTGCTACATTTTAGTGAAGTGTTGCAGTGTATGCTCTATAAGTAATCGCACTCGATAAGGGATTTGTTTTCTGTCGCGATAAAGCATAGAAAATGGCTGCCCTTTGCTTTGCCAATCATGAAGAATGTGTTTAAGCTTTCCTGCTTTAATAAGTGGTAATGCTATATAATCAGGGATGTAGCTAATACCCACACCAGACTCAACTGCTTGTTTCATCATTTGAATTTCATCAACTTCTAATCGAACATGTGTGTTTGGATTAAAACTGTACTCTTCACTCGTTTGCTGATTTTTTAATTGCCACGGTACCAATCCAACGCACGTAACTTTTGGGTGATCTTCTAATTGCTTAGGATGAGTGATGGATTGATAATCATGATTTAATTGAGTACATAATATATTGTGAGTAAGCTTAAGCTCCCTAATAACCCAATTATCAATGGCAGGATTTCTTACTCTAAACGCTATATCAATCCCTTCTTTTTCAATATCAATAAGGTTATTTGAAAAGCGTAAATCTAGTTGAATATCGGGATACTGCAGTAAAAAATCACAAAAAATAGCACTTAAAAAATGTTTACCCATGTAAATGGGTGCACAGATCCTAATTTTCCCTTTAGGTTGGTTTTTCTCATCACAAAGTGCTTGCTCAATACACTCTACTTCATCAAACAGTTTACGATAGCGATCGTAATATAATTCGCCAGTATGCGTAAGTGTAACTCGATGGGCATCTCGATTTAGTAACGTTAATTGCAGAGCTTGCTCTAATAAACGTATTCTACGGCTCAAAGTTGATAGTGAAATATCAAGGCTTATTGATGCTTTTTTAAAGCTACCTAGTTTTACTATGGTGCAAAAGTAACGTAAATCATCGAGAGAATAATTAGCTGCCATCAGAACTACTTTATTGTTTAGGATGTAGGCAATATTAACAGCGACGCTTTAGAATTTCATTAGAGAAGCCAGAAGTTTTTATTGATAAAGATCAACAAAGAAAAAGTCAATAAAATGCATAATTTAACGCTGTTAATCATATAATTTAAAATAAAGCAGTAAATGTTCTATTTTTTCATTTTTTGTTTTATATGAACTTTAATTGGAAAGGCTAAAAAGTGGCTCTACTCATAAATAGTAAATGCATTAACTGCGACAGTTATAAGGTTTTTAATTAAATACATATAAAACATATGGTTGCTTTGTCGTGCTATGGTTTGTGCTACGATTTTTAGAAATTCATAAGCACCTGGCTAGTATCTTAAAAACAGCCTTAAAAGGCAAATTGTATTAACTGAATAGTTGAAATTTTAGACTGGTAGAGTGTTTGAATCTTATATTTGTGTTTTGTAGCTTCTAGAATGAATTTGGAAAAGAGAATTGGTAGTTAAATAAAAGTAAAACTTAGATTTTTCTTTTTTTAACTCTCACTATAAAGTGCCTTATAGGGATCATTAAGCTGCATTTTGGGCCTTAAAGTGACATATAGGTCACTTTAACTGCCAGCGGTTATAGCAAAAAAGTTAAGTATTGTTTTTACTTAATCTACTTCCTTAGCTTGTTTAATAAGCCTAATTAATATTATCGTCAGCACAGCAGCTGGTAATAGCCATATAAAATCACTCATTTTAAATTCTCAGTATTTGAAAAAGTACCTTAACCTTAATGTTTTTGAGGTATTTTGCAAATTTAAGTCGTTTATCTATTACCTTTCAATTTTTCTCCTGACTTATGCCTAGTTAGTTTTAGGACAAATAACTAGGAAAAACCATGAAAGATCAAAAGTCACCGTTTATACGCCAATATGTACGCGCTAGTAAATCACCGTGGGAAGATGCTTCAACCCTTTTGCTGTTAGCTGATGTTATTGATAAGCAAACACTAGAGCTGGGCTTCACAAACTACATTTATTTACACCGAGATAGCGTGGGGAGTGTTTTGGGTATTAGTATTTCTAAAGATTTATTAGCTGCTAATCCTGAGTTCTCAGATCGGTATTTGGAGGGTATTGAAATGTATGCCTTTTTACTCATACATATTGAAGACATAACGAACTTCTGCAATTTATTTTCTGCAGAATTTGAGCAACTATTTATGCTAAAACCCAACGTATATTTTGCAGCTGCAGAAGACAGTTGGTTACGGTTAATTGAAAGCTCATAAACTCTGGCGAGCCTTTAGGCTCGCTTTTTTTATTTTTAAAAATTTTGATCCAATTGAGTTTTAAATAAATAATTTAAACTCACAAAAAAGTCACTATTTCTCCCTGAAAGTGCCTATTTAATAGTAGCCTCACAATAAGAGGAGTAAATAATTATTAAGTTAATTTTAAATAAGGAAATTCTATGACTTGCAGATATACCTCTACTCTAGACATTATCACCCTGTTAGAAGATGTCAAAACGGTTGTAAGGGATAACGATCATAAAATAAACAAACTCATGCTAAGTGCAGATAACCCTAACTTTAAAGGCTTTTGGGCTATTGTAGAGCCTCAAGTTTTTAATAAAAAACATCTTAATTATCGTGGCGTAAAAGTTCTGATATATAAACTAATGATTTGTTTAATAAACGATGTAAACCAACCCGTACCAGCATATCCTGATTACGATGACGAGTTTTATGAAGAGCCAGAGCAAGCATTTAGTGATGCGCCAGAAGAGCGCTTTGATTCAGTTTTTGGCAGCAAGTTCGAGGATGAATTTGAAGACGACTATAAAAATGATATTGAAAATGAATTTGTTGACGAGTTTGAACAAGATCGTATTGATTGTAATATCCAAGATTCAATAAACAGTCTTCTAAATAAATAATAAAGGACAAATATAAGTTATTTTAATAATAAAATAACTGCCTAATCATTACCCCTAAAATATGCCATGAGTCATTATTTGCAGGCTCACTGCTTAAGCTGAAATCTGGTTTAAGCAGCTCAATCTCATTAATAGAGATTACACCTCTAGGGGAAGGCGTGATGCAAATATAGCGCCTTGTTATTACTTCACAAAAGCGTGTTTTTAATAATAATGTTGGCAAGGCTGTAAATAGGCCAAAAGCAAAGGGGAATGGATTACTATCCATTCCCCTTTGCTTATCTATCGTTTATTAATAAAACATTTCATTAATTTCTTCACATAATTTAGTACGGAAAATAATAGACGAACAAAGTAATTCAGTATCGCTTTCGGTAATCAGTGGAATGCGTGTTTTTTTATCAAAACGTTGCGGCATTTCCTCAAATAACTGTTCGTGGAGTCGTTTTATATCATCAAAAATTTTGACCGACTGAGAGAATAAAAAAATCTTACTGTAATCGCCATTTTTTAACGAGGCCAAATATTTTAGTAAAATGACCTGTCGTGCAGTTTTATTTTTAAATGAATGCTCCACCTCAATAGCGGCTATTGAGCCATCAGGAAGTTGCACAGCGCCATCCACAGTTCTTGCAGCGGATAGGCTGTTAATTCGTTGAAATTCAGGCTCGGTAATGAATCCACTCCACATTGGTGCATATGTTTCATCACTGTGATAATTGTGTATACCGCGCAGCATGACAAATGCGTTAATTAGATTATGCATTATATTATTTTGATTGAATTGCAAAGCGGGGTTTCTATTCGCTCTAAAATGTATGTCGATGCCCATTAATTCCTCTGCGAATTTGGCAGCAGTATAGGTAGGCACATAGACGCGACCATCAGGACTGCGGTGTGTTTTTACCACACACAATAGCCCATCTTTTTCCAGTCGGTTTAAATGCTCTAATGCGAGGCGATGATTGATGCCGTAAAGCCAGCGAATAATCCCTGGTGTAACAATAGAAAATCGAATTGCAATAAGAACCGAGAGCTTGGTCCTGTTAACCCCTTTTTGATGGTTATTTGCACCTGGATAATACCGCATATTAATATCAAAATAGCGAGGGTAGAGAGTATGAAGTGGGTTGTTTGATTCTAAATCTTTTGTTTGTTGCGACGTCAATTCAAAAATCCTTTTGGTGAGTTAATTGTTAAAATTAACTAGTACCGCCACACAAAAATTATCATCATTTTATAATTATATTGCCGTTTTTCATTCCGAGATGTTCTGACAGCATGCACGAAATCATTGTCGCGATAAATATCGGAACAAAAGCCGCTTTCAGCGGATGGCTTCGTCGCTGCGCTACTCAACCATAGGGCCTAAAACGCCCGCCAGCTCTGGTTGTTGCTCCGCAACGAGCTGGCTCAACGCGCTATCGCGCTAGCGTTTTAGACCCAGCGCGAATGCACCGAGCTACGCTCCGTACTAACCGCCATACTGCCGCGCCTGACAATGCAATGGGTGCCCCATAATTTGCATTTTTCATCTGCTTTTATTTTCTACGAAAATAGATGGTTCGATATCAATTTGTGCCAAATTGATATCGAATTTCGCTGATGCGAAACACTATCGCGGTTAGTACAGACCAGCTGTACATTCGCGCTTTCTCCATGTGTCTTCGGCTTCGCCTACACCACATTACGCGCTTGTTGGCCTCATTCTGAGACGCTTTTTTTTGCAGTTCTTCGTGCCGAATAATGCGATCTAAAAACCTGTCTTTCAGACAAAAAACGTCTTCAAATTAAACTTATTAATAAACTTTTTAGATAAAGAGGAAAGGATTTTTGCTTAAAAGGTTAAGTGAAAATAGAAGAAAAGTGAATGCCTTATTCAAACCGTTTGTTGCTGAGCTGCGCAGTCAAACAAGTTTGATTTTTATCACGAAATTATTAAATTTGAAAGCATAAATAAATAATTAATGATTAATAAGGTTTAAAAAATGAAAAATAATGACGTTACTGATATTGCTATTAATCCAGCCAGCGGTCTTCCTATTACTAATGCGAGTTGCAATATCGTAGATGTAGGCGGCAATGTGATAGGCCAACACGATAGAGTAATGACTGTTTTCGAGGTTGAAGAATCGATAGCGGATTCAAATGATGGTGGCTGCTTTGATGCATTTGACTCGTTTGATGACGGCTTTTAATGCCCGAGATATTGAAAGCAGTAAGCCGGCATCGAATAGAAATCGTATATTCGACCATTGTATTTGGTGGCTCAGCAGTACTTTCTTTCCAGTACCAATCAACTCAAAATTTTGCTTGGTTTATTACGCTGACCTTATTCTGTACCAAGATGGCTATTGGCATAATTAACTATGAGCAATATCGCCAGAGAAATAACCGAAGTATGAAAATCATGCTCAAATATTTGTTATTTAAATTTGTATAAAACCCGTTTATTTGTCCTAAACGCAAAGCGCTCCTAGTTAATCAGGGCGCTTTTTTTACGTTTTATAGTATGAAAAATGAAATTTTGCATACTATAGATTCATCCAATTTCAATGCGCTTACTCACTCAATGAAATTAAATACTCTAGCGATAATAAGTTCAGGGTGATTATAGCTGATAAGCTTTTAATCTAATTTCAACCTCAAAATAGAAGTATTAACATCAGCTCCTCCTAAATAAAGAATATCATCCTCATAGGAAATAAGCCTTGTATATCGGGCTCGCTCTCTCGTTCTTTCTATTACTTTACCGGTTTTAATATCCACAATGTGTGTTTGTTCTTTGACATTGTATCTGTGTGCAAGTTTTCCTTTGTGCTCAATTAATAGTCTTTTCTTTGTTTGCTTACTTATTATTTCACGATTTTCATTAACAATATTCCCAGTTAGCGTATCAACAAATAAACACCCTTGCTCACTTTGAAATGCTCTTTCACCCTGCTCTACTATTTTCATGAAGGTATGTTTTTTTTGTTCAAATAAATGAATACCGTCACCCTCTGCTATCATACATTTACCGTTAGACACGAGCTCGATAGTTTTTATATTACTAATCTGAATCAGCTTATTTTCAAATAACTTATAAACACCATCAGCACCAGCCAAGAATATTTCGTTTTTAAAAAAAGCTATATGTCTGAGACTGAGGTTTGAATCGAAGTAAATAGTATTAAATACAAGTCCATCTTTGAGTTGTTCTATTGCGTAACCACTATTGGTTAATGCTAAAACTGTAAGCACATTATCAGTATAGGTGAAGTCTCTAACACCATTTTCTAAGCTATAAGTAAAATCCCCTGATGAACTATATATAACTTCCTTGGTAACGTTACCTAAAGAAAAATAGAGTTGTTCTTCAAGAACTAAAGGATCATCAATTTTGGTAGCTTGCGATGCCATCAATAGCGATAAATTTATATCTTGAGATAATATGTCATCTGATAAGGGCAACATAAATAGCTCATTATTATTACCTACAAAGAATAGGTTTTGTTGTGCAACTGCAACGGAATAAGGTTTAGCTCTAAATTTATAAAGTGTTCTCCTATTATTACCTTCAAAGTAAGTCAAAGACATTTTATCTAAATGATTCTCTCTTAATGAAAATACGCCATCATTGTGTCCTTTTATATATGCATCAATAAAATTTTTCTTATTTTCTGACTCAAAATTGGTACTAAAGACCTCTTCTAATCGCTTAGTTTTCAGGTCATATACAAAAGGTTTGATTGATGAACTCGGATCAACGTTAAAAGTAATGTAAAACCTATTTTCATCGATCCAATCAAAAGAGGGGAATGCATTTTGCCTGTTACAAGGAATTTCATCTATTTGGTCTTCGACTGGTATTCGGTAGATTTTAATTTTGCATTTCGAATCTTCAACCATGTGCATTATGGTGCGGCCGCTAGTGTGAATTTCTAAGCCGCGATAAGCACCTGAGTATTCCTTCGACTTCAATATAATGTTTTGGCGATTTACAACTTTATATAACTTTGATGTATTTTTGTCTCGTGCAGTAACAAATAACGCATTGTTATGAGTCGCATAGTCCAAAATATAATCTTTAGATTCAAAAACGGTCTGGGTTGAAACCTTTGGTAATGCTTCAATCTTACCCTTATAGCGATAAGATAAAATTGCCACAATACATATCAAAATAATAAATAGTAAAGTGAGGAAGTACTTATAAATCCATACTTTTTTGTGATTAACCGTTGAGGGTTCAATCGATTCAAATTTGAGTTTGTAGCCTCTACCTCTTATGTTTTTAAATGATTCCCTATCGCCAAATTTTAAGCGTAGATCACTTATCAACTTGCGAAGTGAGTTTTTAGTTACAATGCGTTCCCCCCAAATTTCTGATTCAAGAGTTTGTGTATCAACAAAACCATCATCGGACGAAAAAAACAGTTTAAGTGCAATTATTTCTTGGGAGGTCAGTTCAAATTTTTCGTTGTTTCTTGATGCTGAATTAATATCTGGTGAGATTAAAAAGTCATTGATTTTATAGTTCACAGGAAGAGCTTTATTATTTTTTCGGGGAGTTTAACCATTTGTTTTGATTATTTCAACAATCTCCGTAATATTTATAACTATTTAATAATTATAATATTTCACACTAAATCACACTGTTTTATATTTATTCACTACCTCCTTTTTAAAAAATCATAGATATTCCTTTCGTGAAAAAACATGCTTCAAAACCATTGTATATAAGTTTACAAAATCGCATTTAATTAAACTTTAAATAAGAAGGAATTATTAATAATGAACTTAAAAAGACTTGCTGTAATCGCTGTTATTTTATCTTTTGTTTCGGGTTGTAAGTCAACTCCCGATATCAGGGATATCCCGTTGAGTCTAACGGCTAAAAATAAAACACTTGAATATAAAAAACTACCAGGCGTTGCAAGTAATGTTGTTACTTTAGGAGCTGTGAAAAATGCTTTAAGGGAGCATGTTTCAGCACATACTGGATATACGCAATGCGATATCGAATGCGGAAAGTGGCAAACGGCAGACATAAAATCAATATGGGGTAAAAAAGTTTCTCTAACTGATTCTGAAGTGAAGATTACCTACTTTCGCGGGGATAAATTCCGCACAGGCAGTACTTATCTTTCAAAAGTTCACACTGCATTTCCTTACCAAATTGAAGAAACAACTGAATCTTTTAAAGTTAACCTTTTACCTGCAATGACTGCGACTGCAGAAGATGCTTCTGACGCATTGTTTATCCCAATATCTTCTCCAGTTAGCGACAAAACACTTCAAGAGTTACTCGATAATGTATTGAATAAACCCGGCAAAAATATTGATAGACATGTTTATTCTAGCGGTTCATTTAATGTTGAATTTGACCCTGCATCTGTTCAAACAAGTTTTGAGAGAAAATTAAAGCAAAAACCGAATGAGAATAAGTCAAATAAGCGAGTCTACAAGAATAGTTTTACATTTAATTCAGGTGATATGGTTGCGTATGTAGATTTAGATATTTTTTTGTACCGCGGTAAGTCAAAAGTTGAATATCGTTTAAGTCATCCTGTTTCTGTAAGCCCTGACGGGACATCACAATATGATGAAAAGTTAATGGGAATTTTACTAGAACATCTTAAAAGTGTAGCCAACAGCTGAGTTGTTGTAAGTCGTTTAAAGAGAGCTCTAAGTGGAGCGCGTTTACAAACAAAAAATAGGCTAAAAATCAAAGTTTAATCTTCAGGCACCTCAGTTGCTTACCTACCTTAAAAATATTGGAATATAAAAATGAAAAAATTAATTACCTTATCTCTTTGTAGCTTGCTTGCGGCATGTGGTTCTGGCTCTGAAACGCAGGTGCCGGACTCGACTGGTGACACATCAACAGGCGTTGTTACCAATGTTGATTTTGTTATTGGTACCGTAGGACCACTAAGCGATGCTCGCGTTTGTGCAGACGTAAACCAAAACTTAACGTGTGAAGAATCTGAGTTTTTAGGCCTCACATCAGCATCAGGTGCATTTACAGTGTCAGGTGACTACACAGATACAGCAATTATTGTTGATGCAGTGTCAGAGAAAACAGCGAACGTAAATGAGGGCAACATTGTGGGTCACTCATACACTATGTATGCAGAAGCTGGCTCAGCGAATGTAAGCCCTGTAACAACGATGGCTGTAGACTCTGGTTACTCTGTTGAATCAATCGCAGATTTATGGTCGGTTGATGTAAGTGTGTTTGAAGGTGACTACACGGCGCTAGATGATAGCAATGCACAAGCTGTTTTGGTTGGCTTGGCATCTGACTATGCAATTAAATTATTACAAGAAGGTGTGTCTTTAACGGATGTGCCGTATGACGTCTCTCTTGCTGCTGATACTGTTTATGCAGCGCTTGAGTCGGGTGTTGTTGCCAGTGAGATTTCATTTGAGCTTGATGAAAGTGGTTTGCTTTATTTAAAGGTCCCGAGCGTAGAGGTTGACGTTGTAGAAGGTGATTTCATCCAAGATACCACGCTCTCTTCGTTTGTGGGTGATTGGAGTGTATACCATTTTGACCGCCTTGATGGTGATCAGTATGGCCAAGTAACTATTAAAGCAGAGAATTCTTGGGAGCAGTTTTGTATAAAAAATGCGTTTGTTGATTCAGGGCAACCTTTAAACGCTGATGTGGATGCTGATTGTTATAATTTTACCGTTGATCGTGATGGTTTGATGGTTATAACAAGCCAAGATAGTTACACTTTAATTTACAACTTAGTTTATGGCCATAAATCAGATGCGGGTACCGCACTATTGTTTCAAGTAGAAAAGATAGTAGACGGAAGGAGATATGGTGGTGGCTACATGTGGATGGATGACTATTCTGCAGCTGTGAATGAAGGTATGGGTCTTCGAGATCGTGATTGGTACCATGCTATTTATACGGGCTTAGCGGATGATAGTGCAGGTGAATTTGATGGTGTTGCTTATGAAGTTGATTTTGAAGAGCGTATGTCTGTTGAATATGACAGTGGCGAAGCAGTTGATACGCGTTTTTCATATGTCCAAGATGTAGCGTTCTCGCCAGCATTTGAAATGAACCAGACTTCATTAGTTTACTCAGATGGTGTTGCTTATAATCGAACGGGGATGCTTCGTGTAGATGATTATATTGGACTAGCTTTGTTTAAGCGTGACCAAAAGTTAACACTAGGCCTATTATCTCCGAATGCAGAAATTATAGAGTCTGTTGATAATTGGAAAATGTATAACGGCACTGCTGCAGATTTGAAAACCTTAGTAAAATAAATTTTTTTTGTATGAGAGCAAAGGGGTTACCTTACAGTAGCCCTTTTGATTGAATGAAGTTTTAATAAATAAAAATAGCCTTTTTATAAGTTGGCTAGGCTAGTAAAAGCGGTAGAGTGGCACTAGCGCGCTTAAGTGAAATCATAATTTAGTAATTAAGAACCCATTCATATTTTTAAAATTAAGTTTTATAAAGTCTCAATTTTTGCGGTATCATCAGGTTATGCATGTTAAATCCACCTTATGAAGTGATTTTAATGGATTAAAGTGCCTAACTGTCACTCTGCTTTAAAGTATAAAAAATATAAGAGCTTTAGTTTTAATATTATAAAAATCTTCAATTTAGTTATTTGTATAAGGATATTAAGAGAAGTATGGAAAGTAATAACGAGCATTCGAACACCACTGACACCAATGCAAAAGTAGAAGCAGAAACTCAAGATAACCACCTATCCCAGAATCAATTAATACAGCAATGGCGAGTAAACCTTGCATCCCTAAAAAAAGACACAGGGTTTGAAGTACCTAAAGAACTCGATAAAAGTGATGAAAAGGTTACTACCGCGCTAGATTCAATAGCGTATTTAGATAAAAAAAATACCTTATTAGACGAAAATGAAGATTTTCAATTATCAGACAATGGCTTTGCAACATATAAAGCCAAACATATGATTGCTTTTGAATATTTATCTCAGCTAAAAAAACCTGATTTAATTAGAAACTCAGCAAAGTTTTACTTTTTTTCAAGAGCTAACCAAATAGAGCAGTTATCAAAACCTAGCATTTGGGCTCATTCTTTATTTCACTTCTTAATCACGCTAATAGTTATTTTAGTGCTTGGGGTTATTAGCCTCTTAGTATTGGTTAAAACTCAGGATAATTTGTTTGTTAAGTTACTAGTAGGCTGGTTTTGGATTGTAAATATTAAAACAGCGAGCAATTTAATTGGGAAATATAAAAAATTAGCTATCACTCCTTTTCGGTTTAGTGTCAGCTTATTAGGTATTCAGTCACTAAACGTACTAATAAAAGTAAGCCTACTAGGCATTATTCCTTTTCTTATTGTGAGTAGATACAACGCTTATTGGATTGATGACGTGATAATAATTAGCTTATTTATTTCGTGTCTAATTAACTTTAAGCCTGACGAAAAACCATTAAAGCAAGTAGCTGAAAAAGACTCAACAAAAGCAGGCACCGTCAATGTTTAAAGGGTTTATATTCGTCATATTCATTCTTTTCAGCTCAAGCAGTTTAGCGAAAGTTGATATAGACCTTGCGTGTAAAGAAAAAAAAGAGCAACAACGCTCACTATTAGAAAAGCTTTCAACTTCTGTGACTGAAGCGCACTTAGCGGGGCAGTGCACCGGATACCATTCATACTATAAAATTAATCTTAAAAAATATTGTAGTGAATTTTTAGAACAAAAAAATTCACTACTTGGCTCAATGAGTACATCTTTAGAGGAGGCCAATTTGGCAGGGATGTGTATTGGCGCAATTTATAGAGTAGCAAAACAGTGCGGTGTCGAGACAAACAGAATTGATTACGAATTTGTAGCGAAAGGTGTTTTAACGGTTCAAGGCGCAAAAAAACGTCTTGGTTGCTATGGGAATCAGTATGGCTGGTAAAAATAAAAGTATTGCAGCGGTTGCCTGTCAAGCTTTGGGAATTGACCGCAACTTGTTACCAGAGCGGTTGAGAAGTCGTTTAAATTATTACGTTAAAGATAAAAATCTCAAAGCTAAACTACTTGATGAGGAAGATATAAAATCTGAGTCAGTCGATTATGTGCCAAAGCCTATTAAAGCAGGTAATCATGTATTTATTCGCAATCTGGTTATTCTAGATACGTTGTTTGAAGATAAAAAATTAGTTGTAAATTGGCTCAATGGCGAAAAAATCAACACTGAAAGTTTTGAGCAATTTGCCAAGGAGTGGAAGGCTAAAAAATTACTATTTCAAGCACTTGATAAGCGTATTGGTGATTTAAGGCTCTTTCTAACAGATGAAAATATAGATTGGTCACAAGATCAAATTCCATATCCATTTAATGAAGGTCAATATAGTTCATTGGAGATGATTGCTGATTCTATTGAGTTTGATGCGCAATCGAGCCCATATGATTTAGCGCTTAAAGCCGTCATCGAAGGTGAATTTGGTGTTTTGGGTAAACTAATTACCAACAACCCAGATGCGTTTATTAGCGAACAGGGTCAATGGCTAGTAACTCTATACAACACTAAAAAAGCAGAATACGAAGAATATAGTTTATTGCTGAATAAATATTAAAATATTTACTGCCTTCCCTTTTTTGTGAATTTCACAGTTTGATACTTGCTCCTGAAGTCACCGCACTCCGCGGTGATATTAGGAGATTATAATGCACCATTTAATTCTTTTTTCATTACTCAATGAAACCAATGAACTTTCATTAGCTGATTCAGCTATTAAAACAACGTTATTGAACCTTGTGTTAGGAGGTTCGCATGAATAAGTCTATTGATGAATTAGTCATTAATTATCACGTTACAGAAGTATGTAACTACTCATGCAAATTTTGCTATGCAAAGTGGGATCGTCCCAACGAAATACAAGCTAATGGCCAAGATGCAGAGTTAATGCTTGAAAAATTAGCCAATTACTTTTTTGACGATAATACCAACCAAGTAAAAGCAGTTTTCCCTTACAAAAGTGTACGTATTAATTTTGCAGGTGGGGAGCCCTTAATACTTAAAAAACGTTTTGAAAAGTTAATCATAAAAACAAAGTTGCTAGGCTTTAATTTATCGCTAATTACCAATGGCCACTACCTAACAAAATCTTTTATAGATAACTATGGTGCCATGTTTTCAATGATTGGGATCAGTTTTGATAGCCAATTTTCAACTGCACGTAAAGATATTGGCCGAATAGATCGTAAAGGTAAGTCTTTTGGAAGCCACGATTTAATTAAAGCAGTTACACAGATTCGTAGCGTTAATCCATCGATTACAATAAAGTTAAACACCGTTGTTAATAGCCTTAATTACCAAGAATCATTCGAGCAGCTAATAGCAGACATAAAACCCGAAAAATGGAAGGTGTTTCAGGTGCTGCCTGTACTAAATAGCAACTTATTAGTTTCTGATGAGCAATTTTCTGGGTTTGTAAAACGCCACGCTTCATTAAAAGAAGTCATGGTGGCAGAAGACAACGAAGCAATGACAAATTCTTATTTAATGATTAACCCTCAAGGACGCTTTTATCAAAATAGCGCAACTCAAAATGGATATGTTTATGGTGATTTAATTTTAGATGTAGGTGTGAAGCAAGCATTAGAAGTCTGTGAAATAAACTGGGAGACGTTTACTAGCCGATATAAAAAGGATAATACAGTTAGCCTCATTAGTAATAGCGAGTATCAGCTTAAAAATAACGCCGCGTATAAACAGGGAGCTTCAGCATGAGCACTATAAATAATGATGAACAATTCGCAGCATTGTTTAAAGAGTCCATTGCTTCAGATTACAAAAATGCACTATTACTGATGAATGTAAGCCCTGATGTTAGTTTGTTTAAATTTCGTAAAATACTAGAGACCTTATGCTTACTATATGCGCAACACCATAGTTATGAATTTACTAATAAAAACTTATGGGAGCAAATAAATGAACTTGCAGATATCAGCGCAATTCATGGAGCTGATAGAGAGCTATTTCATGCTGTTAGAGAGTTAACAAACGATGGCGTTCATAATAAGGAGTTGAGTAACGAGAGCTTGCAGGGTAAGGCGCTAGCCTCAAGAACAAAAATCTTAGATTTACTGGAAAGTGCTTACTTGAGCTTAGGGCTTGGCGAGCGTTTACCTCAATATGAGTTAATAGATGTGGGAGGCCAAGAACATAAAGACTTGTGGTTTAACTGTTTAATCTCTTGTGACTATAAAGAGTATTTAAGATTAGGTGATTTTTACGAAAAAATGGGAGAAGTTTTTGAAAGTGAAGATTTAGATGAAAAATCTTTTACTGCGCGCGCACAGACTATGTATTCTTTTGCAGCTGAGTCTTATAAAAGTGCTTTTCAACTTTGCTCAAAAAAAACAATAACTGATGTTATTAGCGCTGATGATAAACAAATTAGTATTGCTCAGCAAAGCCATCAAATTCTGTTTAAATATGCTCTTTTATGTTTCAACAATAAAGTAGATAACCTACATATTACTGAGGTAACAATATTATTAAACGCATTAGCAAAAAGAGGCTTTTACGCTGCTTACGCTTATTTAGGTTGGTGCTATTACTTAGGTGAAGACTATAAAAAAGCACATAAATACCTTAACCACAAAAAGGCTGAGCATACTGTTTTTCTATATCAGAGGTTAGGTGTTTTATATTCTTCAGCTAAAGCTAGCTCAATTAATGGTAATAAAGCAGTTGAGAGTTTTAAAAAAGCAGTAAGGCTAGGCTGTAATAAATCAATGTTTGAATTAGGTAAAATCTATTACAAAGGTGAGTTAGTTAAAAAAGATGACGAACTAGCTCAAAATTACTTATGCCAAGCAATTGCTACTGGTAACTTAGATGCAGCTTTGTACCTTGATGAAAAGTACTTAAAAATAAGAGAACTATTTTCTGGTTTACTAGACGAAATTAAAGGTGACAAAGTAAAAGTAGAACCGCAAAAGCCTTTTACTAAAGCCACTAAATTAGGACGAAATGAATTTTGTTTGTGCGGCTCTAATTTAAAGTATAAAAATTGCTGCGGAAAATAAATGCAAATACTCATAGTGTTAAGTGATTATATTTAAACAATGAATGATTGCAGTACGCCTTAAAAGGTTTATCTTAAATTAAAACGAGAGACACTGTCTCTCGTTTTTTAGTTTTACCTTTTATTTTTGCTTATTAACCTTATTTTATATAGCATCACTAAATAGCATGAAACACGTTGAATCAACGAGTTGTGCGCACTCATAGCGCAGTATTTAGGGATGGTTTAAGTTATGGATAAAAGAAAGCTCAGCGAAACCGATATAATCAGCAAGTTTATCCTACCCGCAGTTAAAACCGCAGGCTGGGACGATATAACCCAAATACGCCAAGAGGTTAAATTACGTGCCGGTAAAGTAATCGTCCGTGGGCAACTTGGTGTACGTAAAACGGTTAAGTCGGCTGACATAGTGCTTTACCATAAACCTAGTATGCCGCTTGCTGTAATCGAGGCTAAAGCCAATAAGCACGAAGTAGGCAAAGGCCTTCAACAAGGCTTAGATTACGCTAGGCTGCTCGATGTGCCGTTTATATTCGCCTCTAATGGCGATGGCTTTATATTTCACGATAAAACCAAGCTAGGCACGCCTGATGCGCACAACCTTGAATCAGAAATACGCTTAGAAGACTTCCCATCACCTCAAGAGCTTTGGGCTAAGTATTGCGCTTACAAGGGCTATACCGAATCTCAATTACCTATAATCAACCAAGCTTATTACGATGATGGCAGTGGCAAGCATCCCCGTTACTATCAGCTCCAAGCGATTAATAAAACAGTAGAGGCTATATCGTCAGGTAAAGACCGTGTACTCCTCGTCATGGCAACAGGAACCGGTAAAACTTATACCGCGTTTCAAATCATTTGGCGCTTATGGAAATCACGCGCTAAAAAACGCATATTGTTTTTAGCCGACCGCAACATATTGGTCGATCAAACCCGAATTAATGATTTTCAGCCGTTTGGTACTTCAATGACCAAAATTACCGGTAGAAAAATCGACCCCGCTTACGAAATACATTTAGCACTATACCAAGCACTAACAGGGCCAGAAGAATCTCAAAAAGCGTTCAAGCAAGTAGACCCAGACTTTTTCGACCTCATTATTATTGACGAGTGCCACCGTGGTAGCGCAAGTGAAGATAGCGCATGGCGCGAAATACTCACCTACTTCAAAGGGGCTGCTCAAGTAGGTTTAACCGCAACACCAAAAGAAACAGAGGAAGTATCAAACTCTGACTACTTTGGTGACCCCGCTTATACCTATTCCCTAAAAGAAGGTATTGAAGATGGCTTTTTAGCGCCATATAAAGTGGTACGTGTCGATCTTGATGTAGACCTACAAGGCTGGCGACCAACAAAAGGGCAGGTTGATAACAATGGCGAAGTAATACAAGACCGCATATACAACCAAAAAGACTTTGACCGCACAATGGTAATTGACGAGCGAACACAGCTGGTGGCAGAAACCATTACCAACTATTTAAAACGTACAGACCCTATGGCTAAAACCATCGTGTTTTGTAACGACATAGATCACGCCGAGCGTATGCGCCGAGCCATTGCCAACTTAAACCCAGAGCAAATGGCTAAAAACGATAAATACGTGATGAAGATCACCGGCGATGACGAACTAGGCAAAGGACAGCTAGATAACTTTATAAACCCTAAACGCCCATACCCAGTTATTGCTACCACCTCAGAACTCATGACCACTGGAGTTGACGCTAAAACCTGTAAGCTAGTG
Source organism: Pseudoalteromonas sp. SWYJZ19 (assembly GCF_015864375.1). Taxonomy (NCBI): domain Bacteria; kingdom Pseudomonadati; phylum Pseudomonadota; class Gammaproteobacteria; order Alteromonadales; family Pseudoalteromonadaceae; genus Pseudoalteromonas; species Pseudoalteromonas sp. SWYJZ19. The sequence goes on along the minus strand of NZ_JADYXI010000023.1, from coordinate 30,034 downwards.
GTGCTCGATCAGAACATTCAATCAATGACCAAGTTTAAACAAATTATTGGTCGTGGTACCCGTATTGACGATCGTTACGGCAAGCTGTGGTTCACCATACTCGACTTTAAAAAAGCCACCGAGTTGTTTGCCGATGAACGCTTTGATGGCACACCAGAAAAAATAATAAAAGTAACGCCCACCGACATTGAAGACGAAGACGTTGATCTTGAATCACAAGATGATACAACCGGTGTAGAGCAGCCTGATAGTGTATTCGATGAACAATCAACCGCTGACGATACAACAGATACTATAAATGACCCTAAAGGCGATGGCAGCCTCGATGGCGAATGGGACGATGAAACCAATAAAATGGTTAAGTATCGCGTATCAGGTGTTACAGTTAATAAAGTGGCAGAGCGGGTACAGTATTACGATACCGATGGTAAACTCGTTACCGAATCATTTATAGATTACACTCGTAAAACCATGAGCAAGCAGTACAGCTCATTGGATGAATTTGTAAAACGCTGGAATGAATCAGAGCGTAAACAAGCCGTAGTAGACGAGCTTGCCGAAGAAGGCATTATTTGGTCTGCGCTTGAGGAAGAAGTAGGCAAAGACATGGACCCATTTGATATGATCTGCCATGTAGTTTACGACCAACCACCCCTTACTCGTAAAGAGCGCGCAGATAACGTACAAAAGCGTAACTATTTCACTAAATATTCGGGAACCGCGCACACCGTACTCGAGAACCTTCTGTTAAAATACGCTGATGTAGGCGTACAAGAAATCGAATCTATACAAGCGTTAAAAGTTGCGCCATTTACAGATATAGGTAATACCAAAGAAATCATCAAGAATGGCTTTGGTGGCAAAGCACAATACGAGCAAGCGCTTAAAGAGCTCGAAGCCGAAATTTACCAAATGCCAACGCCTAAAACAGCTTAATTATATGTTTGCTGTCGCTATGTATTAGCGACAGCAAAGCATTAAACCAATCAAAATAAATAGCTTTTATATTTGCTTTTAGTCGCTGTTTATAAAAATAATCAAACAAGAGAATACTATGTCTATCAGTTCAGCTATTAAATCAATTCAAGATATTATGCGTAAAGACGCCGGTGTCGATGGTGACGCACAACGCCTTGGTCAAATGTCGTGGTTACTATTTTTAAAAGTATTTGACGCACAAGAAGAAGAGCTAGAACTAGAATTAGACGATTACCGCGAGCCAATCCCTGAGAAGTTTTTATGGCGTAATTGGGCGGCTGACAACGAAGGCATAACCGGCGATGAGCTTTTAGAGTTTGTAAACGACAAGCTATTCCCTGAGCTTAAAAGCCTAATAGCACCCATAGATAAAAACCCACGCGGCTATGTAGTCACCCAAGCCTTTAGCGATGCCTTTAATTACATGAAAAACGGCACGCTACTACGCCAGGTTATCAACAAGCTAAACGAAATAGACTTTACAGACTCAAAAGAGCGCCACTTATTTGGCGACCTGTACGAGCAAATATTAAAAGATTTACAAAGCGCAGGCAACGCGGGCGAATTTTATACCCCGCGCGCCATCACTAAATTTATAGTGGCAGTAACCGACCCAAAACTAGGTGAGTCAATCATGGACCCGGCTTGTGGTACCGGTGGCTTTTTAGCCTGTGCGTTCGACCATGTAAAAGCAAACTATGTTAAATCGGGCGACGACCACCAAATACTTCAAAAGCAAATACACGGCGTAGAAAAAAAACAACTCCCGCACTTACTGTGTACTACCAACATGATGCTTCACGGCATTGAGGTACCGGTACAAGTTAAACACGGCAATACACTAAATAAACCGCTTTCAAGCTGGGATGACCAAGTAGATGTAATCATCACCAACCCACCATTTGGCGGTACCGAAGAAGACGGCATAGAGAAAAACTTCCCAAGTGACATGCAAACCCGCGAAACAGCCGACCTATTCTTACAACTCATTATAGAAGTGCTCAACACTAAAGGGCGCGCGGCGGTTGTATTGCCAGATGGCACCCTATTTGGTGAAGGCGTTAAAACCAAAATTAAAAAGCTGTTAGTTGAGGAATGTAACTTACACACCATAGTACGCTTACCTAATGGCGTATTTGCCCCGTACACGAGCATTAAAACTAATATTCTGTTTTTTACCAAAGGCACCCCAACTAAAGACGTTTGGTTTTACGAGCACCCATACCCAGCAGGTGTAAAAAATTACAACAAAACCAAACCCATGAAGTTTGAAGAATTCAAAACGGAGCTCGAATGGTGGGGCAATGAAACAGACGGCTTTGCGAGTCGAACTGAAACCGAACAAGCGTGGAAAGTATCAATCGACGATATTATTGCTCGTAACTACAATCTCGATATTAAAAACCCGCATGTAGGCGAGGTAATAAGCCACGACCCACAAGCGTTATTAGCCGATTACTCAAAGCAGCAAGCAGACATACAAGCACTACGCGATCAGCTTAAAGGCATATTATCAGCGGCGCTGTCTAAAGATGCTGAGGGCAAGTAATGGCTGAGACTAAAGCACCAAACACAAGCGCAGAGCAGCTAATAACCGAGCACCTAGATATTTGGACCACAGCCATCGAGCAAAAATCGTCAGCAGGGCGTGGCTCATCTAAAAAGTTTTCACTTCATGGCATTAAAAAACTGCGTGAGCTTATTTTAGAGCTCGCAGTACGTGGCAAGTTAGTGCCACAAGATCCAAATGACGAACCCGCCTCAGTATTGCTTGAGCAAATAGCCGATGAAAAAACGCAGTTAGTTAAAGATAAGAAAATCAAAAAGCCAAAAGCACTGCCAGAGATTAGTGGAGATGAAAAACCGTTTGAATTGCCAAAAGGTTGGGAGTGGGCAAGGCTAGGTGAGATAGCAAAAAAGCTGACGGATGGCTCTCATAATCCTTCTAGAAATAACGGGGAAGGATACCCTATGTTAAGTGGGCAAAACGTAAATTATGGCAAAATCGATTTTGTAAATCCTTCGAGGTACGTAGATCAAGAAAATTATGATAAGGAACACTCTAGAACCCTAGTTCAAGAAAATGATGTTCTACTCACTATCGTCGGTTCAATAGGGCGCTCGGCAGTTGTACCTCCGATGGCACCTAAGTTTGTATTGCAAAGAAGTGTTGCTGTTATTAGTACAGATTTAATCCCTGAGTTTATATGTAATCAATTTATATCACCTATTTGTATGAGGTACTTTGATAAACACGCAAAGGGCACTGCTCAAAAGGGGATATACTTAGGGAAACTATCGCTAATGCTACTAGTAATCCCACCATTGGATGAGCAACAACGCATCGTTGCTAAAGTCGATGAGTTAATGAGCTTGTGTGATGCGCTTGAGGCGCAAACTGAAGATAGTATTACGGCACATCAAACATTAGTTGAAGTGCTGTTAGAGGCCTTACTAAAAGCACCAGAGCAAGGAGTAACACCCGAACAAACCGCTGAACAGTTTCAACAAAACTGGCAACGTGTAAGCGAACATTTCGACACGCTATTCACCACCACCGCCAGCATCGACACGCTAAAACAAACCATTTTACAACTCGCAGTCATGGGCAAACTCGTACCACAAAACCCAGATGACGAACCCGCAACCGAGTTAATGGCTCGAATACGTACCCACCAATCAAAAAGGATTAAAGATAAAGAAATTCAGAAGCCAAAGAAGGTAATTATAGATGGAGAGTTAGCATTTAAAGTTCCAACCTCTTGGGAGACACCACTATTAAATGATTTAGTATTTGTTACTAAATTAGCGGGCTTTGAATATAGCAAATACTTCAAGCTGGCAGATAAAGGTGAGGTACCTGTTATTAGAGCACAAAATGTTCGCCCATTTAAACCAGCATTAAATAATCTAAAGTATATTGATTCAGATATTTCATCACAGCTTCCTAGGAGTGCTTTAGATCGTCCTTCGCTCTTAATTACGTTTATTGGTGCTGGTATAGGTGATGTTTGTGTATTCGATAAGGAAGAGCGTTGGCACCTAGCTCCTAATGTAGCTAAAGTAGAGCCATATTCAAACACGAGCCTTTACTTTCTTTGTATTTATTTAAATAGCCCCGCAGGTAAAACTGAATTGTTTAAATCAATGAAGTCAACAGCTCAACCTAGCTTATCAATGACGACTATACGAGAAATTAGAGTAGCGCTACCGCCATTAGAAGAACAAAACCGCATTGTTATTAAAGTCGATCAACTAATGGCACTTTGCGACCAACTCAAAACCCGTTTAACCGATGCTCAAACCACCAAACTTCATCTAACCGACGCCATTGTTGGGCAGGCTGTAAATTAATCTATAACGGAATATAGAGAACAATAATAATGAGATTGAAATCACTATATATTAGCGAGTACAAAAATTTAAAAAATTTAAACTTAACGTTGGCTGATAATTTTTTAGAAGTATTTGTAGGCAAAAATGGCTCAGGGAAATCAAATTTATTTGAAGCATTAATTGAGATTTTTAGGCATATTTATGAATCTGAGATTAAGTATAGAGACAGTAATAGAAGAGAGATTATACCCGCACCCTTTAAATATAAAGTTGAGTACGAAATTGATAAGTCTACAGTGTCAATTGAATATATTGGAGAGTTACTAACAACAAATTATGTTATTCCTCCTGAGGGCGACTACATACCATTTCCTGAGCATATACTTATGTATTACTCAGGAAAAAACAATAACATAGCTAAAATTTTAGAAAAGTATGAAAGTCGCTTTAGGCGAGCAATAGGTAATGAAGATGATAACGACAGTAGCCGCATTTTTATTGGTATCGGCTCTGAGTACAAGCACTTGTTACTTGCAACAATGCTGGTTTTACCGGAAGAAAATAAAGCTAGGCAGTTTATATTTGATAAACTCGGTTTAGCTACTCAACAAACGTCTATTCAACTGACACTTACTCGTCCAAGTAAAACTTACGCAAAAGGCGCTCAGATTGATGACTTTGATCCAAGAACTCATTATTGGGGCTTAAAAGGGCGATCTTTAGAATTTGTAAAAAGGCTTGAAAAATGTATTAAGGGTGCGTTTAAGCATCGAGAAATTTATTTCAGAGCACCACAACAATATGTATTGAACATAGATATTGAATTATTCCGCAATGAATTTGAGCATGATGATGCTGGCCGCTTATTTAGTTATTTTGATAATTTAAAAGCGTTAGATATGTTGGCTGCCATCAAAGCTGATATAACCCTCACTTGTGATACTCAAGCAAGCTTAGACTTTTTTAGTGACGGGCAAATTCAGTCTGTTTATATTTACGGCATCAGCGAAATATTTAAAAATTATAACTGTTTAACTCTTCTTGATGAGCCAGACTCTTTTTTACATCCTGAATGGCAATTTGAATTTTTAAGCCAAGTTAACGAAATTTCAGACACCGCACTAAAAACCAATCAAGTATTAATGACAAGCCATAGCGCAGCAACCTTAACTTCTTCTTTAACTTCTCAGCTTAATAATATCCAAATTTCAGCTGAGGGTAATTCTGAAGTCAACTCAGTTAGCAAAATGAAGCTGATTAAGGAGCTTTCAGGAAATAAAATTTTCTTAGATAAAAACGAAAGCATTATGAGTATTTCAACATTTGTTAAAAATACTAAAGAGCCGATTTTATTTACAGAAGGCATTTCCGACGAATATATATTAGACCTTGCATGGAAAAAGCTATACGAAAACGAGGAAAGACCTTTTTGTATCCATAATGCTTTTGATAGACAATTTTTAAGAAATTTGATGTCGAGAGAAGATTTAAGAAATAACTTTCCAAATAGAACTTTCATTGCACTTTTTGACTTTGACGAAGCTTATGATGATTGGAACGGCCTTTCTAAGGGGGGGAAGGGGACTAATGTTGAGTCAAACCCATTCAAAGGCTTAACTAGGCAGCTTATATTCAATAAGGCACCTTCAAATTTATATGTTGCTTTACTTCCAGTGCCTAATGTTGATGTCATTAAAAAACAGGTTTTACAAGCGGATGATACTCCGTGGGGAAAAGGGTCTGATTCTCACTTAGCCATAGAGCTACTTTTTTATAAAGAAGATTTGTTAGGTACTTATTTTACAAAAGTGCAAACATCATGTGGTGGCGAGCGTATTACTTTTAGTGGAAATAAAGTTAAATTCGCTCAAGAGTTTGTGCCCAATCTATCTGAAATTGAATTTGAAATTTTTAGGCCTATGTTTGATTTAATTAAGCAGCACTGCGCTCAAAAAATAATATAGATAAATATTAAGGAACAATATGAAAACTATAAAAAAGTATGATTTTGACGGCCAGCAATTGGGCGTTGGGCGTCTTATTTTAGCGATAATGAAAAAATATGTTGAAGAGAATAATCCAACATTTGAACAGTTACAGTATGACTTCAAAGAGGTCGAGGAATACAGAACTAAAAGTAAACCTTTGTTTATTACTCAACAAGATTTAGAGCACGTAAAAAGGCAGACAAATTATAATAAAAAACGATTTTTTGAGTCAGGTGATGAATCTTTAAAACTTTCAGATAACACCATTATTTATGTGAGTAATCAATGGAGCGGTAATGGAGACAAATCAAGTGGCACCAACAAGTTTATTAACTTTGTTAATTCTAAGTTCAATTACAAAATTACAGACGTTGTAGAACATAAGTCTATCAATGATTTATATAACGACTACCTCAAAAAGCCTAATAAAGGTTGGATCGCTGCTTATGAGCGTTTTAGCGCAGAAGTGGAGCAAAGTTTAAGTGCTACAGCCTCCAATTTTGAAACTGATTTTATAGAAAAACTATGGAAATCTGAAACTAATGGAATTGCGAGCGCTAAGCAAGGGACTCTGAGTAATGATGAATATAAAAACCTTTTAGACGACTTACCTGAAATTACGGCTTTGATTTTCAAAGAGCCTACTCCAAATACTTTAGAACAAATATATAAATGGGCTAATAAGGCTAAAAAAGAAGGAAAATTTAACACCGTCAAGCGTGGTGTAATCCACAGAGTTTTTGCGGCTGTTGACCCTAAAAAATACAATACGATTTTGAATATTGATGCTTTAAAGCCTTTTGCGAAAAACTTAAATGAGTCATTTGATCTAGGTATTGATGGCGATGGTAATTGGGCTGAGCTGAATCAGGTTGTTACAAAGAAGATTAAAAGCAAGATAGAAAAAATTGAAAATGTGCTCGTTTTTAATACATTCATTTGGTGGCTGTTTGAAAAGCTAAAAAAAGAAAGTGACGATGAAAACTTATGTATAGAAGAAGGCGAAACCGAGCCTTCTATGACCTCAGAACTAAATAAATCGGAAAAAAAATCAAAAAACCTTATTTATTACGGCCCTCCTGGAACGGGGAAAACATTTACCCTGCAAAAGCTGTTAAAAGAACACTACACAGAAACAGGAACTTTTGAAGAACCTGAAGTTTGGCTTAATAATAAGTTGAGTGAATTAAGTTGGTTTGAAGTGATTACACTTATTTTACTTGATAAAGATGAACAAGTATCAGTGATAGATATTGTGAACCATGAGTATTTTACAAAGAAGTTAGCGCTTAACGGCAGAACTGCCAACATACGCCAGACAGCTTGGGCAGCCTTGCAAACACATGCCATTCAAGAATCAAAAACTGTTAAGTATGCTAAACGCATTGAACCGTTAATATTTGACAAAAACACAGATAGTAAGTGGACTATTGTTGATAAAGAACATGAATTAATTGTTAGTTATAGGGAACAACTAAATGAGCTTAAAGCAGGCCCTTCTGTCGAGGACGAAATAAAGCGATTTGAGTTTGTGACTTTTCATCAATCTTATGGATATGAAGAGTTTATTGAGGGTTTAAGGCCTGTTACTAACGACAATGGTGATATAAGTTACGTTGTAAAGCCTGGTATATTAAAACGGCTGTGCAAGCGTGCTGAAGCTGACTCTAAACATCAATATGCGTTAGTGATTGATGAAATTAACCGAGGCAATATTAGTAAGATATTTGGTGAGTTGATAAGCCTTATAGAAATAGATAAACGTGCTGGTAAAGAGCACGAACTTACCGTTACTTTACCTTACTCAAATTTACCTTTTTCTGTACCTAGCAACCTCGATATTATTGGCACAATGAACACTGCTGACCGTTCTTTAACTCATATAGATATAGCGTTAAGACGCCGATTTGAATTTAAAGAGCTGAGAACTGACTATGCATTATTAAAAAGTGATGTAGATGGTATTGATGTAAGAAAGCTCTTATTTACTATTAACAAACGGATAGAGCTTTTATTAGATAGAGAGCATATTATTGGTCACGCTTTATTAATGAATCTAAGTAATTTAGCGGATCTTAAAAAAGTATTTATCACTAATATTATACCGCTACTGGAAGAATACTTTTTTGAAGATTGGGACAAAATTAAAAAAGTATTTAATGATAATGGGTTTGTTTCTGAGCTTAAAGATGCGCATACAACTTGGCTTGATGACTCTGATGAGTATGCAGCGAAGTCTTACTATGTAGACGGTAAAGCCTTTAATAAAATAGAAAATTATACAGCGGTTTATCAAAATATTGATGACAAGAAATTTCCTGCGCTTTTTTCTGAACAAGAGCAAAACTAAGGAAGGTTTATGCGTACATGGTCTGTTTATGAGTTTTCTCGCTTGTATAAAAGTAATATTACTAAGTATGAAGGCGATAATTTAAACCTAGAACACTCTCAATTTGAAGCGCTCAAACAGCTGTTAACCTGCAGTGAGGCAGACCATGATAAGTTATTTAGATATGGCTTTGAAAAGCGCCAAGAGGTATTAGTTTGCCAAAACTACGTTGGTGTAATCTGCTTACCTTGCGGCGATCAAATTGAAATATTGCCTAAAACACATCGAAAAAGCGTAAATAGTGAGAGTGATGAAAGTGGTATTGATAGTAATCGCTCTAACCTCATAAAAATGTTAAAGGCAACGCGTTATTTACCAGGTAAGGTTGCTGACAATGCATCGTTAGATATGGCTAAAATGCCGTTACTTGATGTATTCATACAATTGTTTTTGCAAGAAATAAGCTTATTAATTAAGCGTGGTGTGGCAAGGCAGTATGAAACGCACGAGAGTAATGAACCTTTTATAAAGGGTAGAATACTGGTTAGTCAGCAAATCAGGCATAACTTAGTTAATAAACACCATCATTTTATAGCCTTTGATGAGCTGATAACTAATCGCCCTGAAAACCGATTAATTAAAAGTGCTTTGCTCTGGTCGCTTAAGCGTGTGACAGCAAAAACGCAACATCTTTGTAGGGAGTTACTATTTCATTTTGAAGAAGTAACAACTTCAAAAGCTATATGGCAGGATTTAAATTCTTGGCAACGGGGCAGGCATTTGTCTCATTATGAAGCGATTAGACCTTGGATTGAGATGATTTTTAAAGATCAAAGCCCTACATCGGTAAATGGTTCAAAAAGTATGTTGTCTATATTATTTCCTATGGAACGCGTATTTGAGGATTACGTACCAATTTGTCTGAAAAAACAATTTCAAAATTATGACATACAAACACAAACCCGCAGTCAATATTTAATCAGTCATACGCCTAGCGACAGTAAAAAACGCACTAATGATGGCAAGCTTTTCCAATTAAAGCCTGACTTACATATTCAAGCAGAAAATAAATTAATTATTGGTGATACAAAGTGGAAGGTGATTGACGAAAACTTACCTAACAAAAAGTATGAAATAAGTGAAAGTGATATGTACCAGATGTTGGCCTATAACCAAACTTATCAAAAGAATGAATCAGAACCTGCAGTTATTTGGCTGATCTACCCTATGACTGCTAAGTTTTTAAAGCCCTTGCCTGATTTTATTTTTAATAACGGGCTTAGACTCAAAGTATTACCATTTGATATTGATAAGTCGAAGTTAGCTAACAACCCGGCTGATAATTAATGGTTAATATTGGCTGAGTAATAAAGGTTGCTGAATATAAGCTTAAAATTTGGTCATATAACCTGCTTTTTTAGTGGTTTATCATTATTTTTTTGCTTATCACAGTTGATTTATATACTATCTGGCCACGACTAAAGTATTGCTTTATTTTAGTTGTGGATGGCGAAAGGGAGCGTAAAGATTTTATGGATAAAAGCCGAGCAGTACTACCATATCCCCACTGTTAATTTTATACCTCTTTATAATTCTTTCTATCGCCATTAATGCGTGTTTTCTGCTTTGAGGTTTCAAAGTAGTTGTCTATTTAATTACGAGAGTACAAAAGATAAATCATATGGATATACTAGAAAGTTTACTACGCAGTTTTGATACAAACGTTGTTAGCGGTGCAGTATTAATTTTAATGCTTTTTGTTTTTGGTTCAGGTTTGTTTTACACCAAAAAGGCTAGGCAAGTTGAATTTATTCAGTTCGTTCCAACACTATTAACTACTATGGGTATATTTGGTACTTTTTTAGGTATAGTTCTTGGTTTATTAGAATTTAATCAAAATGATATAGAAGCCAGTATTCCGTTATTACTAGCAGGTTTAAAAACGGCATTTATTACAAGTTTAGCGGGTATATTTTTATCTTTAGTGTTTAAAACACTGTCTACATTCTCATTTTTAAAACCTAAGCAACTAGAAGATAGCATTTCTCATGCAACACCTGAGGCGATATTAGGTGCTATGCAAGCGCAGGTTGCAGAAACAAAAGTTTTAAAAGAAGCGATTGTTGGTAATGAAGAATCAACACTGTTTGGGCAATTAAAAATATTACGTGGTGATATTAATGACAATGCAAAAACATCGATAAATATTGCCCAAGAACAAGCTGTAAAACAACAAGAGAACTTTGAGGCGTTTAGTGAAAAGCTATGGCTTAAACTACAAGACTTTGCAGATACTTTATCAAAGTCAGCTACAGAGCAAGTTATTGAAGCGCTAAAACAGGTGATTAGTGATTTTAATAACAACTTAACAGAGCAGTTTGGTGATAACTTTAAACAATTAAATGAAGCGGTAATTAAATTAGTTGAATGGCAAGAAAACTATAAAGTTCAGCTTAAAGAAATGAGTGACCAATACGCTCATGGTGTTGCTTCTATTTCTGCTACTGAATCATCTGTTGCTCATATTAGTGAGCAGAGCCAAATAATTCCTCAATCGATGGGTGAATTGAAAGGTGTTATGGAAGTTAATCAGCATCAATTAGCTGAGCTTGAACGCCATCTAGAGGCCTTTAAAGATATGCGCGATAAAGCTGTTGAAGCCGTTCCGCAAATTCAAAAACAAGTTGAAGCTACAGTAAACGATATATCGGCTGCTGTAACAACAGCGAGTGACCATTATAAAACCCTTCTTACGCAATCAGACGATTATATAAAAGCTCACGTTCAGACATCTAATGATTTATTAGACAAGTTTGCTCATGAAACAGAGAAAGGCATTAATAGTGTTGGTGAGCGTTTGATTGAAAGCTCAGACAAGATTGGTAAAGAAATTCAAACTGCAGGTAATGAGTTTACAGATAATACAGCTCGAACCAACGAAAGCTTAAAGACAACATCTGATCATTTACAGTCGCAAACTGAAGTAATTAAGCAGCACTTACAAGATACGGTGACTGACTTAAATAACAATATGCGTGACATGATTGAAAAATTAGTAGATGACGCTAAAGATATTACTTCAACTATGAAGCAAGCTAATCAAAACCTTGTGACAGATACAGAGCAGGTGCGTGACACTGTAGTTAAGTCAGCAGAAAAACTTCAGCAACGCCTTAATGAAGTGATTGACGATGCTGCGACACAGCAAATTAATCAAGCTAAACGTACCTTTGATGCAATGGAAAATGAGGTTAAAAAGCAGGTTGGTATGACTGGTGAAGCCGTAGACTCGCAACTAAAACTTATTGATACTGCGATGCAGCAAGAAATAAACCGTGTAATGAATGAAATGGGTAAGGCACTTGCACAGGTAAGCGGTAAATTTGTAGATGATTATATTAAGCTAACTAAAGCGATGAATGAAGTTGTAAGTCAGCGAGTAATGTAATGGAAAAGATATTTGGCTCTCAAAACACCTCTCAAGATAGTGGTGACCATTGGTTAACTGTATCAGATTTGATGGCTGGTTTAATGGTTGTATTCTTGTTTATAGCTATTGTTTTTATGATGATAACTCAAAAAGAAAACGACAAGATTAAAGATGTTGCTGTTGCTTACCAACAAAACCAAGTTGCTATATATGAAGCTCTAGAAAGCGAGTTTGAAAAAGACCTTAATAAGTGGGGAGCAACAATAGACAAAGAAACGTTAGCGTTCAATTTTCAATCTCCTGATGTTTTATTTGCTAATAATGAAACTAGACTAAGTGACGCATATAAAGAAATATTAAACGACTTTTTCCCTCGATATATCAACGTGCTTGCCCCGTTTAGGGACTCTTTAGATGAAATTCGTATTGAGGGTCATACTTCGAGTGTTGGTTTAAGAGGCTCTTCAGAAGCGCAAGCATACTTTTATAATATGCGATTATCTCAGGGTCGAACACGTTCTGTATTAGAGTATGGTTATGCACTTATGCCTAATGAGTCTGATTGGATTAAAGCTAATATTGCTGCAGTTGGTTTTTCATCTTCGCGCCTGATTAAAGAGAATGGAGTGGAAGATGCTGCAAGGTCAAGACGTGTATCTTTTAGAGCTATTACTAATGCTGATATTCAAATAAAACGGATACTGGAGGCACAGTAATGAAGCTAACAGTTGATTTTAGTGCGTTACATAGAGCGGTAGCACCCTTAGGGCAAATAGTAACTGACTTTTCTATTACCAGTGATGCTTCTGAACTTGAAAGTATTGGCAGTCACCTTAATCAAGGGATGATTTTAGGTAAAGATGTACAGTTAGATGAAATTGATGGGTCAAACGGTGTACTAAACTATGATGGCCATCAAGTTATGCTTTACATACCTGATCAAGGCGATGACATTGAAGCAGTGTTGTCTAATGGTAAATTGGGACGACGTATCCATGTGGCAGAGTGTTCTACTCTTGAGTTGATGCGAGAAACAGGCCGGTTTAAACGCTATGATGTAATTAATCGCGTTGATGGTTTTTTTCCTGTATTTGGCTCTAGCTACAGAGGAGGGCCTAATACAGAGGGGGAGGCTGATTTAGGTGTATGCAAAAACTGCTTAAAAATTCTTAATTACAAGGGTTATTCTACTCAAAGTTCTCAAGTTAAAAACCAAGTATTTAATAGTTTTTCATTTGAACAATTTTTCGAAGTTTATAGCTCCTACTTTAAAAGTTTACCTGTTAACAGTAAAAAAAGCACAAGCGGTTATACGTCAGATTGGCCATCAATTTCGGCTAAGTTAAGAAGCGATTTAAATTACTCATGTGAGCAATGCGGCATTGATCTTAAATCTGAAAAAAGGCTCTTACATACTCATCATATCAATGGGAATAAAGCAGATAATGAACGAGATAATTTGAGAGTACTTTGTGCAGATTGCCATAAAAAGCAACCACATCATGACCATATATATGTAAGTAACTCAGATATTCTCAAAATTAACCAGCTTAGACGAGAACAACATAAGTTTGACGTGTTTAATTACGATAATCTGCGAGAGTGTGCAGATACAGCATTAGATGGCCTTTTACAAAAATGTGAGTCGACTAGATTACCAGGTGCTGAGCTAGGGATTGTTATTCAAGATAAAGAAACATTTGTTTCAATCGATCTTTGCTGGCCAAGGCGTAAAGTAGCGGTGCTTATTAATATGAGTAATTCTAATATATTAAGAAGACATGGTTGGACTGTATTTACTGCATTCGATGCCTTAAATAACTTTGAGAATTTTCAGCGCCAAATTAGATAAGAAATTTTAATTTTAAGGGATTAATTTATATGCATTCTAAAGCAAGCTTAGTTTTTTGGCTTACATTAGCACTTTATTTGCTAACACTATTTACTGTTACTTATGTAGGGGTTTATCTAACCTATATAGCTCTACCACTTTTGGTCATTTCAGGCCTAATCATGAAGTGCACAAAACCAAAACCTGAGGTACAGAAAGTTTATGATGAAAGTAAATCTGCAGCTACTCAGACGCTAGTAGGCGCAAGTAACTTTTTAGATGGAGTTACTGAAGGTCTAAGTGAATTTAATAGAAACTTAGAAATTAGAAATAAAATACATGATCTAGTCAGAGAGCGAACGAAGGCATATAAAACTAAGGTACAATCGTTGAAAATAGAAAGAATACCATTTGAAATGAAGTTAACCCATACAGAGCTCGACTCAGAAAAACGCAATCTACAAGATGAAGTAGAGCGTATTGATAGGGAAATAGAATTGAACAACAAGCATATAGAGCAGATTAAGATTGCCTGTGAATTAGAGGTTAGAGCTCCATAGTATACAATGTGCTAGATTCCCTAATTAACAGCCCTTAGCAACTGTAAAGGTATTAATTTATAGTTAGTTGCATAGGGCTGTTACATGAATAATTTTATTTACCAAGTGCTTTATCTAATTTTGACTTTGACAAAGTATTTCGAAAAGTCAGGTTTTGTTTTAGTTTGTCAAAGTTAATTGAGTTGTTTGTTTGCGGCAACTGTTTACCATTTAACTCGTAGTATAAGTCATAATCTTTAAGTTTATTACTTACCTTAACCACAAAATTATCATTAATTTTAATCAAATCATCATCAAAAAGCTTATGCAAATCAGAACGTAAAAGCAGGCCGTTCTCATTTTCAAAGTTACCTTTGTGGTTAGTATCAGCATGTGGAATTATATGAGTAGCTTGCAGTGATTCCGCAGGGCATTTACCTGACATAAAGCAAGTTTCACCGTAAATACTTAAAAGTTGTTTTCTAAACGGGCCTTGACCTACTCGAACATAAACAAGGCGAATCTTATCGTTTGTGTCTCTATCCTCAAGTGTTTCTATTTCTTGCAAAGCTATTGTATCAAGAGAAAGATAGCTATAAAAAATATCGGTTGGGTTTGTATTGTCAACAGTAATTAAGCGTGATTGCACTTTATCTGTATTTACAGCTTGCTTTATGAAACTAATAGCATGATCTGTATTTATATTATCTGTTAACTCTATCTGATGTTTAGACTCGCCATCTAATTCCATTTCTTCATGAACTACTTTTTTTACCTTGTCGTCTCCAGCAATGTAAAGAGCTGCTTTTTTATTTGTTATTTTTAAAGTGAAAACACCTGCGCCTTTATTCTTTTTACAAAGCTCTCCAGCTACAGGATATTTATGTACACCAAACCTAAACCTCCCATTTACTAAACTCCATAAATCAAAGTCGCCAATTGATGCTTGGATTTGATAAATTACTTTTTTAAATTCGACTTCATTTATTATTATATCGTCGTTAAGACGGCTTCTGATGAGTAAGTATACATAATGCGCTACCTCATCGATGTCAAATCTAGTTCCTGCTTTTATGAGTATCATTTTATTACCTTCAAAATTGTGGATATTTGTAAAAATGTAAATGCTATAAATTGCGCCTTTAAGCTAATTATAAGCACCTAAAAAGACATTAAATCCAAATGTTAGTTAAATTTTTTATATCCATCATATCGTTAATTTCGACAAGTATTAGATTAGGATTACTACTAAGATACCTGTTTTTCTTATAAAGTTTAGAGTTTTCTTCATTAATAGGAGTTAAGTTTATGTAGTGGAAGCTATCGAGACGTGCTAGTGCTTTATTTAATTCATTATTATTAACAGTAGTGTTTAGTATAACTGATAAGTGCTCATAAAGCGGTGTTGGATCTATATCTATCATTTGTCCGTCGGTTGAGTGAATGTATTCTCCAAGTTCACCGTAACTTTCAAGATCAAAGTCTTCTGAAGTACAAGGGTAAACAATCCCTTCACCGTTATCACGCCAATCGAGTAATTCAAATAAAGATAAAGCTACTTTTATGTCTAGTAGTTGCAAGTTTGGGTTGGTGATAACGTTTGGTGTGAAGAATTCATATCCTTCAGGAGCTTTATCAAAGGCGAATGCATTTTCTCCATTGTTGTTTTTAGTATGCATTTGTAAGAGAGGGCGATGAACATACTCTTCTCCTCGAGTAGCATACTCTTTTGATAAGCTATTGTTTTGGTGCTTATTTTTAATAAGTATAGGGTTTTCTGATGAGCCTGGGTTAAGATTATATTCATCCATGTTAAGTTTCCGATAATTGTATACGTAAAAATATCTTAAAAATATAAACAAAAGTATATATAAAACAGTATGTTGAGAATTTACATTAAATTTATTTTTAAGGTTGGATAATTGAACTTTAAAGCTGTTTAATTTCAATTGTTTACGGTGACTTTGATTTTATGCTATTACGTGAACTCAAAGCTCTTTACCTAATTACTATGTACTTATTGATTATAAATAAATAGGTACATAGCATGAACCCAACTCCTCAATTAAAGCGTATAGTTGCGCACTTTACCACTGAATTATTAGAAGAATTCGACGTAGAAGAGCTTTGGCACGATAAGCTATTTAAGAAGGCTTTATGTAGCGTTTCTGGTTTTAACTATGCAAATTTACAAGGTTTAGATGTTGATGATTTGATCTCGCGATTAGATCATTTAGCAATAAACACAATACCTAAAACGTTACAAAAAAATGTGCATATATTTTGTAACGCGTTTGATCTACCAAAAATGGTAACTCCATTAGTTATTTTTTCTTGCTGTATGACGCTCAGTAAACCATTGCGCGAACTTATTGAATACTTACGTGACGATTATGCGAGCGTTATTTTAGAAAAAATAGCTTATGTGCTTGATATTGATGAAGGACTACTCAACAAGCAAATTGGGTTAATTATTGAATCTAGCATGTATTCAATGGATATGGAGATATTTGCTGGGGAAGATGAGTTTTTAATATTACCAAACGCAATTGCTAAAAGCCTGCTCGAGGGTAAGTTAAATAGTGAAAGTGATATTTTATCTAACTTGGTCACCCTCTGTGAGGCTTCTGAACTTAGCGCTGCTGATTTATCGCACTTAGATTTAAATACTTTACTAAAAGCTACGCAAAATGCGACGAAGACCGGTGGGCAACCATTGAGTATTTTATTTTATGGTGTGCCAGGTTCGGGTAAAACTTCATTGGCGAAATATATAGCGCAGGCCTGTGGTTCGCAGTTGCTTAAGGTACAAGCTAAAGGTAGTAACTTAATAAACCCAACTAACGAACTCGATAGCCGGAGCGCAAGCTCTGAGCTGCGTTTAGAGCATTTTAATGTGGTGAGTAAGTTGGTTGGCAAGCGTAAAAAAACAATGCTGTTACTGGATGAATGTGAAAACATTTTTGAGCGTGATTTATTCTCTAAAAGCTTCTCAAAAGAGCTACTTCATACTTATATTGAAAATCATCCTGTTGTGAGTATTTGGATCACTAATCATCTAGAAGAGTTACCACAGAGCGTTATTAGGCGATTTAATATTGTTTACGAAATTCCTGAGCTAAACAAAACAACTAAAGAAAAAATGATTGGCAAATATGTTAAAGGTTTGAGTGTTGGTAATAGTTTTATAAGTAAATTAGCTACTCAACAAAACTTACTGCCAGCTCATATTGCTAAAGCTGTTCATGTAGCTAGGTTATGCGGATTTAAAGCACAAACCGCGCGTGACTGCATAGAAGAGAATATTCAAGATACTTTAACTGCATGCGGCTTTTCGGCTCACGAATTAACTTATCAAGCAGCGCAAAAATTTAATCCTAAAATGGTGAATATAGAGTCTGAATATTCATCACTCGAACAGGTAGAAGAGGCTGTAATTGAATATTCGAGTTCACGAACTCTGCTAACAGGCCCGCCTGGCACGGGTAAAACAGCTTTTGTAAATTACTTATGCGAAAAAGCTGATTTTAAACTTATATCTGTTAAAG
The DNA here is from genome assembly GCF_015864375.1 of Pseudoalteromonas sp. SWYJZ19. Lineage (NCBI taxonomy): Bacteria > Pseudomonadati > Pseudomonadota > Gammaproteobacteria > Alteromonadales > Pseudoalteromonadaceae > Pseudoalteromonas > Pseudoalteromonas sp. SWYJZ19. The sequence goes on along the minus strand of NZ_JADYXI010000023.1, from coordinate 12,055 downwards.
CATCTGACTTATTAAGCAAGTGGGTTGGCGAAAGTGAGCAAAATATTGCTCAACTATTTAAACAAGCTACACAAGAAGGAAGTGCAATATTTATTGATGAGGCGGATAGCTTGCTATGCAGCCGCGAACAAGCTAACGCAAATTGGGAGGTGCAAATAGTTAATGAATTACTATGCCATATGGAGCAATTTCAACTCCCACTTTTTGCAGCAACTAACTTTGCTAAAAATTTAGATAAAGCGGTAATGAGGCGATTTGATTTTAATTTAAATTTAACCTATTTAACCTCGGTTCAGGCTAAGCAATTATTTAAAGATACATTAGGCCCAGGAGTGTTAAATAAGCACTTAATGCATGAGTTACTCCAGCTTACAAAGCTCACACCTGGTGACTTCGCGATTGTAAAAAGGCAAATGAAGTTTTCAAAAAAAAGACTGACTCAAGAGCGAATGTTATCGATTTTACAAGAGCAAAACGACCTAAAAAAAGGTGGTAAGCAGAAGATTGGGTTTGTTATTTAGTTTTTAGAATTAATTACATCTAATTTTCGATACAGAATAGTGGACTTCTCACAGCTTATAACTTAAAAACAGTTAAAAGCTTTAATTCTTAAAAGGGTATCTATGAAAGTTAATGAACAGTATGTCTATATATACAGAGACCCAAAGACTTCCAAAATTAAATATGCGGGGAGGGGCAAGTCTGCTACACGAGCCTCATCGCACCAAAAAAAGACACATAATAGTGAACTTGAGAATTGGCTGAAAAAAGCAAGCTATAAGCTCGAAATAGCAGGCCCGTATGAAAATGAACAAACAGCTATTGCTGTTGAAGAAGCATTAATTTCTACTCACCAGCCTGAATTTAATATGCGAAAAGAGTCTTCTAAGTACAGTTTTCGTCCTTTGGGTGTGCCAGAAAAATACATTACTAGGCTTGAGCAACAACCTTTAGAATATGACCGTTTGTTTAAAGGGAATACAGAGTCAATTATATTAGTTAAGGTCACAGATAAAACGTTAGGCGATAGAGTTGGGTATAATTTAGTAGACCCACCTAGTGATGATGCAATCGTCGAAAGAGTAGAAAAATATTGGCAATTAGGAAATGATAAATATCTAGGTACTTGGATTAAAGATAAAAAACTGTCTCCGACGTTAATACTTGGTATTACAGGGAGTCCTGGAAACCAAGTAATAATAGCCTCTCTTGAAGTTGATATTTCTGCATGGAATGCGGTTGAAGTTATGAAAAAAAAGCTCATAACAGTACCTTTAAAAGATCGATCAAAGTTAGATAAACATTATTTACGAGGGTACCGCATCGCTTTATCAGCTGACATAAAATTTGGACGAAGTATCCAAGAGCACTTTAGAGTAATTCAAAAATGACTCCACACCACTTAATATAATGATCTCACACCGCCATTTATCAATTTTAGAGCTTGTGCCAATAGCGCCTAGCTCTATCTCGATCCTTCAACTTCAGCAAAAGCTGGTTGATCGCGGTATTGTTTTATCAACCCGCATGCTTCAACGAGATCTTCAATCACTATACGAGCAAGGCTGCTTTGGGCTTGAAAAAGATACCCGCAGTAAGCCCTATGGCTGGTCTATCAATGCGCAGTGGCGAGGTGGTAATACAAAAGTAATGAGCAGTGAAATGGCTGAACACTATTTGCTGTTGGAGCAGTTATTACCGCAATCAGTCCCGGGTGACGTTAAGCAGTCAGTGCATATTAAAGCAGAGCAGGCTCTTAAACGTTTTAATGGCCATGTGCCTGACTGGCTTTCAATCCTTCCAAAGTCGTCGTTAAAAGTGAATATTGATAATCAGCTAGTTGAGCAAATTGAGCATGTGATTAAGCATAAGCGTGCAGTGAGCACTGAGCTTTATAGAGTACTTTACGATGAGGCACATTGGTTAAAGTTTGCTGAGTTGAGTTTTTATAACATAGTTGAGCAAGGCGGTGTGTTAATGGCGCAGTTTATGGTGGGGACGCTTCACGATAAGTGTTACCAAATGCCGGTTTACCGCATTCGTAATGTACACATTTTGCAAAAGACACGACGTGAGCCAAGTGCCGAGCAATTAAAATCGTTACGTAGTGCTATTAGTAAAGGCATGCCGCAAGAAACTATCGAATTAGTAATAAAAGTACCTACCCATTCGGCTGTTAATCAAGGGTTTATTGAGCTTGGTGAGCAGACTGACAAGCAACAAATTGACGATAAAAACGTATTACTTACCTATCAGGCTATTGATACGGAACAACTAACCGATGAGCTATTTAAATGTGCTCATTGGCTTGAAGTCATACAACCTGAGCGCATTAGGAAAAGAATTACCACAAAGCTTAAAGCGGCTGCTAGTAACTATCAATAACGCTAATTAACTTAGGTGCGTCAAAATTTGACGCACCTGTTTGGTATGCTCCTTTTAAAGTTAAGGAGTAGCTATGTTTCAATTAATTCAACAAAATGATGGTTTATCGATTGGTGTATTTGGTATTGGTGGGTGTGGCTGTAATACGCTGAACAGTATTTTTGAACAACGCGAGTCTGATCAGGCATTCTTGTACAGTGTTAATACCGATAAAGTAGTACTTGAGCATACACAAAGTGATGAAGCAGTGCTTATAGGAGCTGAGCTCACGCATGGTTACGGTGCCGGCGCAGACCCTAAAGTTGGACTGCAAGCGGCAGAAGAAAGTAAAGATCAGCTTTTAACGCTCATTAATGGCTGCGATATAATACTGTGTGCTACAGGGTTGGGGGGCGGTACTGGGACTGGCGCTAGCCCGTATATTGCACAACTTGCTAGTGAGCAAGGTAAGCCCATTATATTTGTTGCTACATTACCATTTAGTAGTGAAGGGCAGTTTAGAAATAATATAGCGCAAGCAGGTTTAAATGAGCTTAAAGAGCATGCTAATGCGGTTATTACTCTCCCAAACGATCAACTGATTGAGGTGCTTGGTAACGATATAGGATTATTCGATGCGTTTAAGCATTCAAACCAAATACTCCACTCACTGATAAAATCACTCATCGATATGCTTTGCTATCAAGGCTTAATAAACGTTGATTTAAATGATTTTGCGAAAATTATGGATTGCCAAGGCGATGCTGTACTTGGCGTAGGCAAGTGTAATGATGAGAGCGAGCTCACTACTGCACTTGATAGTGCACTCAATAACCCACTGGTTAATCAGGTAGATATGTCATCAAGTACTGGCGTGATAATACAAGTAAATTGCAAAGATGAAATCTCACTGAGTAGCTATAACCTTATTACTGATACTGTGCGTCAACAAGTAAGCCCTAATGCGTTAGTTATTTGTGGTGTATCAAAAATAGAAAACTTAACAACCAATTATGAGCTACTGGTTATTGCTACGGGCGCGAGTTCAAAAATTATACTTGATGACACTAAAAATGAGTCAAACTCTAAAGTAGTCGCCACTAAACCAAAAGCATCTGATATTTTTGATATCCCTGCTTTTATAAGAAATCAATCTGCACCACCTAGTAAAAGCTCTTTATAGGTTTTGTAAGCAAAGAAAAAGTTGTATTGCAATATGTAAGCGCTACTCTAATATTTGCAAAGGGCGGCTCTTTTTAAGCTTTTGGGTTTGCTGAACTATATTACTCCAGATAGTTGAATAAGTACTTGTTGTACTTTTTAACTTGGCAGCAACCTTATTAAAACAATTTAATTTTAAAAATGATTTTTGAGTTGTTTTTTTTCTTAACTTAGTTTGCTTTTTAACTTCGTTAAGAATTCCCTTCTCAAATAGGTTAAAGTTTTTGTAAAGTGCTTTTATATCAGTGTTATATAATATATTGGAGTGGTCATAATGTTTACTCATTGGATCATGTTCTGAAACAGAGTGATGTAACATTTTTTTAGATTCAATTTCAGCAATTGTTGATGACCCAATTTTTTTAGTTAGCACTTCTTTCATATGTGATTTTAAAAAGCTGCGCAGCAGTGTTGGAAATGCTCCGGCAGATCCTTTCATATATATTTTGTCACGTGGTGTAGCTACCATTCCCTCTGGTGCATGTTGCTTTAATTTTCGGTTTAAACTCTCTTTACTGATGGGTTTTGAGTCGTCTTTAACCTTGCAAAATAAGTAGGTGCGGTTTATGTCTGAGTTTAATTTTAACTCTTGCTGTATTGCTTTTTTCATCTCGGGTGTGAGTTGTATTTTAAACTCTTTTTGGTTTTTCATAGCACCGCGAGTGGTATGGGTTGTTTCAGGAAACGTCAAAAATTTAGGGTTAGTTAAATCATCTATATACGATAGATGAAGGTTGCAAATATTTATGGGTCTTAGCCCAGTAAACATCATCAACAGTACCGCATTTATTAATGTATTATTTTTAGCTGTTTTTAGGTTTATGTATAGCTGAGAAATTAGAGATATATCAGTGTATGCCTTACAAGGAATAGGCTTCGCCGTTCGAGAAGATATATAATTTTTATCTACTTCTAGGAATGGATTATCGCCATTATTATATTTATTTTTTGCGAACACCCACAGCTTTTTCATTTGCTCGAATAACTTAGCCACATGCGGGCCACTTTTCTCTGTTAGTAGTTGGTCAAGCGTTGCTTCTATTATTTCAGGCGTAATAGTCTGAAATAACGTATTTTTACCAAAGGCATTTTGAATTGCATTAAGGTAAGAGGTGTATGTTGTTACTGTGGTTTCAGCTAACTTGCTAGGACTATGTTTATTAATTGCCTGTAAGTTTTCTATTTGTTTACTCACTACAAATTCGAATGTGTAATTAGAGGTGTTCTTTTTGTATATTTCGGCCGCTTTTAATTTCGCTGCTGAAAAACTCATATTATTAGAATCACCAATCTTTGTGTTTTTTATGCCATGTTCTTTTTTAAAATGAGTAAAAAATTTAATAATGCCATCATGCTGGAATACAATTCTTATTTGATCTTTAAGCTGATATTTTGAAAGCCTTCTACCTTTGTCCTGCGCTAATATAATAGTCGCAAGGCTGGCTAGCTCTTCCATTGACTCGTCATTATACGGTGGCCTAAATGCATTAAATTCAGCCATGTAAAGGTCACGACTTTTAATCGTGACCTCACATGGTTTTATTGAATTTAATACTGATGTTGCCATTAATATATAAGCCTTAAAAAGTTAAAATCATCAAATAACTGATGAGGTATCGCTCTAATAAGGCAATGATATGAAATTAATTTTTTTTACAAAAACTTTGGTAAGTCGAAATTAAACTTTTTTAATTATTTTTTGCTTTAGCTTCTTGGTCACTTAAATATCTCTCAACGACAGCTCTTCCTTCTTCGGTTAAGATCAAATCTTTTGCTACTCTGCCCGTATCACCAAGAGGCTGATTAATGAAGTTTACATAACCTCGTTTATAAACTAGATGATCTTTAATCCTATCTCTCAGGGCTTTCTTTTGGTTGTTTTCTTTAAGGTTTTTAGCTTGTTTACTTTGCATACCTGTAAGTCTGAGTTTTTGGCTTTCGAGTTCTTTCGCTCTTTTTAAAATACTGGCTTCATGAATTTTGAATACATTAAATTTTAGCTTTGTTGAAGTGCCAAATAGCTCTTCAGATTTATCATAATTCAAGCCGTTTGGATCGTCCTCTTTTCTTAGGTGATGAAGCGCGAGTCGGGTTAGTTCTTCTGCATGTCTAAAATGGTAGCCGTTATCAACCATAATCGCTTTTGTGTTGGATTTAAAAAAGCTTCGACACATAGTGCAAAATGCACCTGCCGATCCTTTCATTACAATATTTCTTTGATCACCTTTTACTGCATCAACGGGTGAATAATCTTTTATCACCTTATCTAACGATCTTTTTGCAAATGGCTTTCTAACGTCCCGTGGCTGAAGAAATATGTGATCAGGGTTACAGTTCGGAAGCGCATTTTCCATCCAGGCTCTCTGCTCTAAAATAATGGCGCGCATGGCTTTGGTTAATGGTAGCTTATATTCTTTTTGGTTTTTCATTTCTCCACGAACCCCAACAACAGATGCCGGAAAGGTAATTATGGTTGGAAAGTCGATACTATTGAGCCACTCCCACCTCATTTGTGGAATATTAATAGGGCGAATGCCTGTCAAAATCATAAATCGCGCAGCATTTTTTTGATGTACATTTGGGGCCGATGCTAGATTTATCCATAATTCAGCTATCGAATCTAAGTCTGTATAAACTTGGCAAGGACGGGGGCTTTCTACACGGTCAGATACGTAAAAGTCATCGATATCAGCAGCTGGGTTTTTACCTGAGTTAAATTTGTTTTTGGCAAATCGCCATACTCTTCTAATTTGTGCAAAAAGCTCAATTGCTTGGTTGTTAGACTCTGTTTTTATAATTATATCTACAATCTTTTCTAACTCTCCAGCTGTAAGAGACTGGAACGCTCTCTTAAGCGGAAAATGATGCCTGAGCTTTTTTATTCTGCATTGATATGTTCTGAGCGATGAAGCTGCAAATTTAGTGGGTGCGATGTTATGACGCTCTATTAAGCTTTGTTCATATGCATCAAACACAGTTTTAATATTATGATTATTTAAAACGCCATACTTCATTTGATCAGTAAGCTTACGCGCTTTTGCTATTGTTAATTCAGGTGCTTCACCTAACTTGGTATTAGCTATGCCAGATGATTTAGGGAAAGCTGAGTAAAAAGATACTGTTCCAGATAGGGTAAATATAAGACGAAGATTGTGTTGTGCCTCATATTTCGATAATCGCTTCGTATCTTGTTTCTTAACCTCTTGTTTTGATTTTTCTTTTTCCTCAAAAAAGATGATTTGAGAAGCCAAAATAACACAGCGATTTATGTGCTGCATAGAAAATGGCGATTTAAGTTGCTTCCATTCTAGTTTCGCTTTCGTGTATTGAGCTTTGGTAAGCGTTGATAGTGATTTTTTCACTTTGATTAAACCTATATAAATAAAGGCCTTGCGGCGATTTTTATTGATTAAGATCAACAAAGCAACAGAGAAAGATAGGCATAATTCGCGGCTGTAATTTACACCCAAAAATAAAAATTTGTGTTACTAATTTGTGTTACGATTTAATGAAAAATAGCGGTTTTTTATTAAACTAGAACTGCACAAAAGTTAGCCTTTACACACATTTGTTTTTACTTATCTTTTTGTTTTATAATGATATTAATTGAAAAGGCTAAAAAATGGCTCTACTCATAAATAGCAAATGCATTAACTGCGATATGTGTGACCCAGAGTGCCCTAATGAGGCTATCTATATGGGCGCTAAAATATACCAAATAGATGCAAGTAAATGTACTGAGTGTGTAGGGCATTATGATAAACCTACTTGTGTAAGTGTTTGCCCTATTGACTGTATAAAGCCCGATCCTAATAAGCGTGAAAGTTTAGATGAGCTGGCTGATAAGTTTGTGCTGCTAACGAACTTATAACTTGTTCAGGTATTTTGCTAAGCCGCTTTTTACTATTGGCTAAAAACTATCTACATTACTTATTTAGCTTGTAGTTAAAGTCCGCTGTCATGCATTTTTAGTTTCAATCAAATTTTATTACCTTCATTAATTATCAATTATATTGTGTTACCTTAAGGCTTTATAAACTCAAGTATTAATCTAAGTTTTAGATTGCATTCTATAGGAGTCTATTTTGCATATAGGTATTAACGCTATTCAGGCTGTATCTTCAAAACAAGCAATATTTATTAATGATGAGTGCCGAGTGTTTGTAATTGGCGATCTTGATGGTGATTTACCGGCCTTAAAAAACGCACTTAATAACGTAAATTTTACCCCTGAAAGAGATACTTTGTTTTGCCTAGGCGATTTTGTTGATCGCGGGGATAAAACATATGACTTATTCACATACTTACAAGCCATTAGGGCATGTATGATATTAGGTAATCATGAGCATTTAATGTTGGAATCATTATTAAGTAATGATGAAGCGGCTTTTAAATTATGGACTGACAATGGTGGCAATTGGCACAAGTCGGTATCGAGTGAAAAGCTCAATGTTATGTGCGATGAGTTACTAACTAAGCCTCTTTCGATAGTACTTGAATATCGTGGTTATAAAATTGGGTTGTCTCATACATTTGCCCAATCGTGGGATTGGGAAAATTACCCTGATGATAAATCGGTGATTGTGCAATCTCTATTGTGGGATCGCGAAGTAGTTAAACAAAATAAGGTAGTTAAAAGTCATGGAGTCGACTTTTCAATACATGGACATAACTCAACTAAAGCACCTTTCTGGGTGGGTAATAGCTATCATATAGATACCAATTATTATGGTGGAAAGCCGACATTACTCGAGCTTTCAGTGGTTATTGCTACGCTTGATTAACCAAGCGCTATTTAGCAATTGTTACTTCTTTCAAATATCATCCGGCAGTTTTGCTTTTTAAAGTATAAACTGCTGACTACCACATCTAATTATCCCCTTCGTTTTTTTGTATACACTTTATGATGATTTTTGCACTGTAATTATTTCATTAAGCTATTAAATACCACAAAGCCGCTCTTAGTTTGTTAATTGAGAGCGGATTTGATGTGTGGGCTGGGTTTTAACTTTCATTTAATAGGTATAAATACAGTTAAAAGAGACGTTTATTTAATTTAATATTGTTGGTTAACAAACGGTTAAGTTTGGCTGTGTAGAATTGGGAACAATTTTTGCCATTACGTGAATAATTTGCGTAAAAGGACTAACTTCTCGCTTTAGTTTTATGAGCAGATTTAAATGGAACAGCCTCTCACATGATAGTAGCAAGTATATACCCTTTCCCTTTTTCAACGTTTTGTAAGTCATCACTTTATGTATCAATTTTTTCTGCTTTGGGTTCTACGTGTGCTTTTGCAGCGCAAGAAAACGAAAACTCGCAGCACACAAAAGATATGGAAGTAATAGAGGTACGTGGCATCCGTTCAAGTATGGCCGAAAACTTAGATGTAAAACGCATGTCTGGCTCAGTGGTTGATGCAATTACAGCGGAAGACATTGGGAAGTTCCCTGATAAAAACGTTGCGGACTCTCTTCAGCGTGTACCTGGTGTGGTAATTGAGCGTGACGGCGGAGAAGGTTCATCAGTCAGTATTCGTGGTTTGTCGTCGGCGCTAACTTTTACACAGCTTAATGGTAATTTTATTGCGTCTTCTCCGGGAGAGCCTTCGCGTTCGTTTGATTATGCTTTGTTACCGTCTTCGATGATTGAAAGTGTAAAGGTTTATAAATCGCCAGAGGCACGCTTAGATGAAGGAGGGGTTGGTGGTACTGTATTAATGCATAGCCGAAAGCCTTTGAGTATGGATGCAAACTCAGGTGTATTTAATGTAGAGAGTACTTACGCTGATGTTACAAAAGAGTACGAACCGCAGTTTACGGGTTTATATTCATGGAAAAACGACAACGAAAACTTTGGTGTATTAGTTGGCTATACCTATCAGGAACGAACAAACAGGACACTTTCGGGAGGAACTGATGCAAATGTATGGCGCTACACTGGCGGTGGACAACCTACAGATATAAATGGTAACGCAGTTAATAACAATAATGGTTGGGATACTATTAATGATGCAAACGGCAACAGTTACGATGGTGTTTGGTTTCCACAAGTTGTGCGAGGCTCAGTTCTTAACGAAAAACGTGAGCGCGAAGGAATTCAAGTTAGTACACAGTGGCGACCAACAAATCGTTTAGAGCTTGGATTTAATTACTTTGGCTTTACACTCGGCCAAGACAGAACTGAATCTGTGATTGATATACCTGAGTGGTCTTTAAATTCTGATTTTTTAACTGATGTAAATCTTGATGAGTCGGGCGCTATTGTTACAGGTATGCAATACGATGCGATGGCAAGCGGTATTGAAAGTGATATGCAGTTTCCATGGATGCGCGGCAGTTATGTACGTGAAGAATCCACCTCCGATACCTTTGATTTTAATTTAACTTATGAAGGCGATAATTTTAAAGCGCGCTTTGTCGTGGGTAATACAAAATCAGAAGGGGGGCCGGAAGAAAGCTGGGAAGCTGCATATAAAAGCTCAAACGCGGGCGTAAACGCCACTGCTATTCAAAATGCTGCTCAAATGGCAGGCTGGTCACTCAACCAAAATAATGTGTCACTTAATATTGACCCAAATACACTAGCTAACTTGCAAAATGGAATTGGAGGCGGTCGTGATGCGGGCTCTTCAAACTCAAGTTTTGTACGCAGTGAGTTAGAAGAAGATTATTACCAAGCTGATGTGGATTTTTATGTTGATTGGGGCTTTTTAAAAACAATTAGAACCGGTGTTAAATACCGTAACTCCACGCTTCATCGTGAAACTGGTAATACCTTCTTTTTAGATCCTAATTTTGATATTGCTGCGGGCGAAGCAAGCGAGCAAGGTATTACTCGTTTTGATAGCTACCAATGGAATGGTGGAATGCCATTAGCTCAAAATGTATTTACAAGTGAGAGTAATATAGTAGGGGGTTTTGATATAAACCAAATGCCAAGTATCGACTGGGACAAATACCGCGATATGGTCACTGCTAACTATGTACCTTATACACGCATTGAAGATAACTTTGTTTACGACATTGAAGAGAAGATATCTGCTTTTTATATACAAGGCGATTTTGAATTTAGTGAAGTAAGAGGTAATTTTGGCGTGCGTGTTGTGCAAACAAAAACATTTACTTCATCTACCGACTTATATACCTACCAATTAGATCACACAAATGATGAAACAGGCGAGCCAGTAACTGGTGATGCACGCTTTGTAGAAGACTATCAATTAGTCACTCAGCAAAACGAAGACACTCAAATACTACCAAGCTTTAATATAGCGTGGGATGCAACTGACGATTTAGTTATTCGTGGGGCAATAGCAAAAGTAATGTCTCGTCCTGATTACAGCGATTTAGGTGCGCAGCAGCGTATTACGTTTGTATCGGATGAATGGGCAAATGATAGAGCTGCATTTAATGAACAGCCAGGTTTTAGCGGCAGTGGTGGTAATAAAAACTTGAAGCCATTTGAATCGGTGCAAGCTGATTTATCTATTGAGTATTATTATGCAAAGGGTTCTGCGGTTGGATTGGCACTTTTTCATAAGAAAGTAGATAACTTTGTTGTGCCACTAATAATAGATGCAGAGCAAAGCTTTGCCGGTAAAAATAATATAGTTGATGCAGATACTATTAATATAGCTCCGTATAGCACTGTAGGTAATGGTACCGATGCAATATCTAAAGGCGCGGAAGTATTTATTCAGCATGCGTTTGATAATGGTTTTGGTTTTTACGCAAACTACACTTATAACAAAACTAACAAAGCAGATGTAACCGTAAATGGTAAAGAGTTTGGTCAATCGGCATTAATAGGCAGTGCAAAGTATCAGTACAACACCTCTGTTTATTATGAAGGTGACGCTTTTAATGTGCGCGCTTCATATAACAAACGAGGGGAGACAGTATTAGGCCTTAATAGTGGTTTAAATGTATATCAAGATCCGTACGAACAGGTTGATGTTAATGCATCGGTTAATTTGTATGAAGGGCTAAGCTTAACAGCTGCTGTTATTAATTTAACTAAGTCGGAATCGGTAACGCGTTTAGGTGATGATACAGATGCACGGTTACTTAATTCAAGCTATTCAGGACGACGCTATTACGCAGGCTTTAATTATAGTTTTTAATTAACGGCATACGTAAGACTTTATTAAACGCCAACTAAAAACTGTAGTTGGCTTAGCCTAACGCACCTAATATTGTAGTTTTATGTATGCACATAGTTTAACTGCTCATATGTTGGTTGTTTAATAGGCAAATAAAGCTCTGCAGCCCTTTATTTGTATAGCTTTCATACTAAATTCATTTAATTGTCAAAAAGCTGAAATAAAACATTGACCCCCGCTCGAATCTCCCTATAATGCGACCCCACTGAGACGGGAAACGCCAACGCATAGCGAGGCAGGAACAACTCAGAGAGTTAAGTAAAACTTCGGTTTTAAATTGTCGAAAGAAAGTTTAAAACTAAGTGT
>NZ_JADYXI010000022.1:0-79078 GCF_015864375.1 Pseudoalteromonas sp. SWYJZ19 | reverse complement strand
AAGTAACCAATGACTAAGCATAAAAATACCCTCATAATCAAAAGATGATAAGGGTATTGTGAAGCAACCAAAAGATCGGTCAACCGATCAAAAATACCTTAACTGATCGGTGTTAACTTTTCAGTGGCTTTTAAAGGTTAATTATTTTACTGGTTATTAATCAGTCACAACCTCAGGGTTGGAAACTAATAACATCCGTCCGCGAGCAGCTAAGTAAGTAGCTACTTGCAACTGCATTTCTGCATTAGCGGCAGCACTGCCTTCAACAGTTGCAGCCTGTGCAGCATCTTGAGCTGGTGTTAATATAGAACCATGATGCCCTTTAGTAAATTTAACTAAGTAGCTTGCTGGTGTTTCACTCAATGCTTGCGAAGAACTTACTGTCTCAAGACCCATCAAGTTAGCTAATGGAATTGTGCCAGAAATAGGATTATTAGCTGCCATTGGTGGTATCACTTGGTCAGGCTTGTTATCAACACCATCACCCACAACAACATTAGTATAAACAGGAGTACCTAATGCTTTCACAGTGGCTGCGTAATTCGTTGGGTCGCCACTATCTAGCGCAGTTTGCGCCGCAAAAGCAAACTGTGTAAATACACCTTGAATGTTAGTAAGTTTAGTCGTTTCACCCGCAGTGGTAAGTGATGCAATATATTCGTTATAACCACATGTCAAGTAAGCTTCCATGTCTGGTATTAATGAGCCACAGTTAGAAACTGCATCTCCTTGTAAGTATGCAGTAAATTCATCAGCTTCTGTTGTACCCGCTTGTGAAAGTACTGAACCTTGAATAAATGGACCAAACGCAGCAGATTCAAGTAAGAAGCTTGCTATACCGCCACCACCGCTTGCAAGAGCTACCGTGTTTACATTAAATAGCGGATCAAGCGTTTCTGCCATTGGCGTATTAGCTTGAGCAATAAATGCTGGAGCAACAATAGAACCTAGCGAATGCCCAATGTAGGTAACGTCTTTACTATTAATAGTTGTATCGTTAATAAAGTTTAAGCCTAAACGAAGGCCTAATAAATCAGCAGCCGATTGACGTAAGCTATCACGTGCAACAAGTAATGAACTTAAGTTCATGTAACTAAGCACAGAACCCGTTGTTGCATTAAAGTCGTCTGTTCCATCACCATCAACATCTATTCCGCGCTCACCATGTCTTGGATGGTCAATAGCAACCGTTGCAAAGCCTTGAATAGAAAGCTGCGCAGTTAAAGCAAGCATACTTTCTTTTTGTGTTGTAATACCGTGCTGCATAATCACAACAGGCCATCCACCTTCAGGCATAGCGATAGGATCTAATTGTAACTGTGCACGGACACCATTAATTATCGGTAAAATAGGTTTAGTAACTTGCACTGGCACATTTGCCATGCTTTGTACTTTTGGAATTGAGTTGTATTTTGTTAAATGGCGTGTGCTGTCTAGTCCTAAGTCACGTAATTGTCCGTCACTTAATGCAGAACATAAACCATCATTTTCACTAATAGGATCTGTCGGAAATGCATCGCCTGCAACGGCCTTATAACCAATTATTGCCACTGCGTTATCACACATACCTTGCCAATATGTATCACTTAAATCACTAATATCAGTACCCGTTGGCGTACCTAAATACATCGGTAACATAATGCTACCTTTTTGATATTGCACACCAGAGAAAGCAGCAGAGACTTCTACACCCTGAGAAGCAAATACTTGTTGTACATTTACCATAGGCTGTTCAGGAACTTGAAGCGCAGGAGTTGGTAACGCAGGCTGTTGCAAGCTTGCAGCTAGTAACTTTTTAATTGTCCCAAGTACAGGGCCTGCTGATTGAATAGTCATCGCACTAGAAAAAATAATATCTTCTTTTGTGATATCTCCTGAACTTACAACTACATTTTCGTAACTGTTAACAGCACCCTGCAAACCAAGTTGGGCTTCTGTAATTAATGGCGCTTCTTGTTTAACCAGCCCATAAGTAGAAGAAGGCTCAATAGAGCGCCCTAATGAATCTTTAAGACCAGTAGTTAATACATTGATGTATGAGCTACCTGCCGTAAATGGCTTTAAAGGAATAATTGCAACGCCATCACCTGAAGCTTGAGTTACAAAGTCAACACCAAAAGTAAGCTCACCGATCAATTTACAAGCAGTACCGGCAGCTACAACTGAACATTCTGCATCAGTTAAACTTGCACCCATTACAACTTCAAAAATTCTTACTGTACCAGGGGTCCCAGCAGACGCTTCATCTAAACTCACATTTGGTGGGAATGTTAAATCGATTTTATAAGGAACCTGCGAAGACCAACCATCAAGTGCACCTAGTGCAAGTTGAGGGTTTGCATAAGCTGCGCGCGAAATAGACACATTGTTGTCATCTAATTCACCAGGAATATTAAGTGTACCGTCTTGAGTTCCACTCATTAATAAATCATTAGGTACCGATAAGATACCTGCTGCTGGATCAAATGTAACTGTTGCTGTTGGGATAACTGGTGCTGTGTCGTTTTTGACATCTGTTAACGTTTCTCCACCGCCACAACCTGCTAAAGCAGCTGTAACCGAGAGTGAAAGTAGCATTTTTTTCATATTGTTGGCTCCGCACGTATTTTATTTTTATAGTGTGTTTAATCAGTGTATTAAGTTAAAACAATGTAATCAGGTTATTAATGAGACATTAGACCAGTTAAACTTAACGTAAAGTTTCTATTTTCGCCACCTAATTTTACAATAAATTCGATTACTTCACGTTTCGCTATGTTAAAATCAAAAAAATTATATGAATTGGTACTTTTATGCACACATATCAAGCAGCTGAAAACGCACTTAAAGATAAAGTTATTTTAATAACAGGCGCCGGTGATGGTATTGGCCGAGTTGCAGCAATTACGTATGCAAAATACGGCGCTACAGTTATCTTATTAGGAAAAACAACTAATAAACTTGAATGTGTTTACGATGAAATTGTTAATGCTGGCTACCCTAAACCTGCAATAGTCCCTATGGATTTAAAAGGCGCAACGAAGCAAAACTACCGTGACCTTGCTGCAACAATCGAATATCAGTTTGGACGCCTTGACGGGTTGCTTAATAATGCAGGTATTTTAGGGTCACTCGGTCCGCTTGAACATTTTTGCTCATCTACGTTCGAAAACATAATGAAAGTAAACGTGACTGCACAAGCAATGATCACTAAAGCACTTTTTCCTGTTCTTCGTAAGTCTGATAATGCATCGATAGTATTTACGTCATCAGGTGTAGGCCGCAAAGGTCGTGAATTTTGGGGGCCTTATGCCATCTCAAAATTTGCAGTAGAAGGTATGATGCAAACATGGGCATGTGAAGTAGGTAAAACGAATATTCGTGTAAACTGTATTAACCCAGGCGCTACTCGCACTTCAATGCGAGCTGCTGCATATCCAGGTGAAGATAGAGACGCACTTGCTACACCAGAGGATTTAATGCCTACATATTTATATCTAATGAGTGACGATTCAAGTGAAGTGAATGGCGAATCGTTAGATGCTCAAGTAAAAAAGTAGTTTGGAGTTTAAATAGTTTAAACAACTCACATTAAAAAAGCCGCAATTAGCGGCTTTTTTGTGTTCAATAAATAACTAATTGATTATTTACGTTTAGTCGGCTTAACACGCTGATTGTGTTTTTTAACTGCTTTACGAATTTGGTTGATTTTAGCGCGTTTATCTTTGCGTTTTTCAGGCATAACAGAAAGCTTAGTTTGTGTTTCGCGGCCTAATTTAACGGTTTTACGCAAGTAGTTTACTGTTTCTAAATCATACTCCATCCAACCACCTTGTGGCACGCGCTTATCAAGCTCTAGTTTACCGTAACGAATACGAATAAGACGAGATACTTCCGCATCTTGAGACTGCCATAAACGACGAACTTCACGGTTACGCCCTTCATTTAACGTTACGTTAAACCAACGGTTAACGCCTTCGCCACCCATAGGGGTTACAGTCGTGAATTTGGCTGGACCATCTTCAAGCTCAACACCACGTAGTAAGTTTTTAACCGTCTCGTTGGTTACTTCACCAAATACACGTGCAGAGTATTCACGCTCTACTTCATAGCTTGGGTGCATTAAACGGTTTGCCAGTTCACCATCGTTTGTAAAAAGCATTAAACCCGATGTATTAACGTCTAGTCGACCAACCGCAATCCAGCGATCGCCATCAATACGCGGAAGTCGGTCAAATACAGTACGACGCCCTTCAGGATCTTTACGTGTGCTTAACTCACCTTCTGGTTTGTTATAC
Organism: Pseudoalteromonas sp. SWYJZ19; assembly: GCF_015864375.1. NCBI lineage: Bacteria > Pseudomonadati > Pseudomonadota > Gammaproteobacteria > Alteromonadales > Pseudoalteromonadaceae > Pseudoalteromonas > Pseudoalteromonas sp. SWYJZ19. The sequence goes on along the minus strand of NZ_JADYXI010000022.1, from coordinate 74,801 downwards.
ATAATTACACGACAGATTCGGTCTGCTTTTTCTTCAATTTTTACACTGTGACCGTCAACACGAATCAAATCGGTTTCTTCAACACGGTCACCTAACTTTGCCACTTTACCGTTTACACTAACGCGGTTTGCGTCAATGTATTTTTCCATTTCACGGCGTGAGCCTACGCCTGCACGGGCTAAGACTTTTTGTAACTTTTCACCTTGTATAATACTCATTCGGATGGTTCTCTCACAGAAGGATCGCTCAATAACTGGTTAATTTTACTTTGCTGCTCTGTTGGCAACGCAGGTAAATTTTCAAGTCCAGTTAACGAAAAATAATCTAAAAATTGCTTAGTAGTTGCATATAAAGCCGGCTTTCCCGGAACCTCTTTATGCCCTACCACTTTAACCCACTCTCTTTCGAGTAAGGTTTTAATAATATTCGAACCCGTAGTAACACCTCTTACTTGCTCAATTTCGCCGCGTGTAATGGGCTGCCGGTATGCAATAAGTGATAATGTTTCCAGTAAAGCACGCGAGTATTTTGGTGCGCGTTCTTGCCACAAGTTATTTAACCAAGGGCTTAAACTACTGCATGCCTGAAACCGATACCCACTACCAACTTCAACTAAGCGAATACCACGAGTTTGAAAATGTTCTTGTATTGTATCTATTGCGTCATTTATTCGCGTCATAGAAATAGCTAAATCTATTAATACGATGTCTTTAAGGTGGCGTTTACTAACAGGCTTATCTGCAACAAAAATAGCTGCTTCAATGATCTCAACTAGTTGTTCATCACTAATTCGCCGACCCGCCATACACACTCTTAACAAATAAAAATACACAGCCATCTATTATGACAGAACAACACCAAACTAGGAAAATATATCTATCAAATAACTAAATTTAAAACACAAAAAAGCCAGTGACTAGCACTGGCTTTAATCTTACTTACTAAAATGGTAACTATTAGTTACTTTTAAAAGCTTCTAATGCATCATCTTCAGCTACTGCGTTACCGTATTTTTTAATGTAACCCATAAACTCGCTTTTACTAATGCGCTTATCTTGGTTTTTATCCATGTAACCAAAATGATTTGAAATATCATCATCGTTACCTTCAACTACCGAGATATAGCCATTGCTGTCGTTATCTAGACTTGCAAAGCTGCTTTCAATTTTATCGAATTTAGCAATTTCAGCTTTAAATGCCGACTCACTTACTTCAGAATCAGTGGCTACTTTGCCATTATTAAGCTTCATATAAGTGTTAAATTCTTTGCGGCTAATTTCGTTATCCATATTGGTATCAATATTTGAAAAATGGCCCCAAATGCTATCGTCATCAGCTTCAACTTTTGAGATGTAGCCATCGCTATCATTATCTAAACTTGCAAAGTCACTGTCTATTCTTTCAAGACCTTGATTAGATGAACAAGCCGCTAGGCTTAATGATGCTAAAATAGTGGCTGCTAATGTTAACTTTTTCATAAGACGTATCCTTCGTAATTAATTAAATGTCACTTTAACTAATACAAATCCAATGCCAATAATAGTTAACTTATAATAATCAATAACTTAATCTCGATCGGTATATTTATTAAACAGTTTCAATAAGTTAAGCTTGCAAGCTTTGCAAACAACCTTGTAATTTTTGCAAAAAAATACCCGGTAAAAACCAGGCATTTCAAATTTACTTATTATAGTTAAGCTAATAATTAGATTGCTGCGTTTTGGTAGCGTTTAACAAACTCAGTAACGTTTTGACCATTACATTTTAATGAGTTTAGGTTACCAATTTTTTGACGAACAGGTGCTAAACCTTGTTTTAAAGCCGTCATACATAATTGAGTTTCTTGTTGAGCGTCTTTTGCAAATACTTCTACTTTCTCAACTGATGCGTTGCTTAATATCGTTTTTTTAGCAATATCACGAATATCTTCACCATTACATAAAATGCTTTTAGAAAAACGAGATAGGTAAACACCGTGCTGGGCAGCTTCTTTACGAGCAACGCTAAAGCCTTCGTTTGCACTTAGTACACATAACTTAGACTCAATTTTGTTATCTTGGCTAAAGTAAGTATTGCTTTGAGCTGACGCAGTTGCAGATGCTAGTAAAGCAGTGGCTAAAAGTAGTTGAGTTTTCATGAGAGATCCTATTTGAACGAGCTAAACAAGTGAATTTCGCGCATTATATATTCAATAAAGTTAAGTTCAATTGAATTTTTTATTTATTTAAATAATTAATATTGTATTCACAATGTTTAAACTTTACCCATCATTTGATCAACATTTGCGCAGCTATTATCTCAATTCAGTCATGTTATGTACGCGTATTTACTGATACAATTTAATCTATTAAATAGAACCAATTTTAAGGTAAATTTTATGAAAGTGATTTCTTTCAATATCAATGGTCTGCGTGCTCGTCTTCACCAATTACAAGCAATTATCGACAAACATCAACCAGACGTTATTGGCTTGCAAGAGATTAAAGTTCACGACGAAGCATTCCCATTAGAAGATGTACAAAAAATGGGATATCACGTCTACTTTCATGGTCAAAAAGCGCATTATGGCGTAGCTATGTTATGCAAAAAAGAGCCTAAATCGGTCTTAAAAGGTTTTGCCACCGATACAGATGAATCGCAAAAACGCATGATAAGCGTCACTGTTGAACAAGAAAACGGTCGCGACCTTACTGTCATGAATGGCTATTTCCCACAAGGTGATAATATTAATCACGAAGCTAAATTCCCTTATAAACGTCAATTTTATAAAGATTTAATGACACACCTTGAAACCAATCACACACCCGATCAAGACGTCATCGTTATGGGTGATATCAACATATCACCTACCGATTTAGATATTGGTATTGGCGAAGTAAATGCTAAACGTTGGTTAAAAACGGGTAAATGTTCTTTCCAACCGGTAGAGCGTGAATGGCTTGCAACATTACTCAATTGGGGTTTTAAAGACACCTTTAGAGAGCAAAACCCCGAAACAGACGATCAATACTCATGGTTTGACTATCGCTCTAAAGGGTTTGTAGATAATCGAGGACTTCGTATAGATGTAGTGCTTGCAACCAATGAGCTTGCAGCACGCTGCATAGATACAGGTATTGATTACGAACTTCGCGGTATTGAAAAACCGTCAGATCATGCCCCTATATGGTCAACATTTAAGTAATTATTATGCTCAGCCTAACAATGCAGGGGCTACTTTGGGCTCTTGTAATTATTATTGCTCTATTAAGCTTTGATAAAAAAACATATAAAACATTGCTTAATACGCCAGTCCGTCAAACTGGCGTACTTGCGTGTGCGTTAGTGTTTGCAGTGCTTTGGCGAATAAAGGCTGGCATTTTAACTGGCCTTGATTTACACATACTAGGTGTTACGGCTGCTACATTAATTTTAGGCTGGCGGTTGACTATTTTAAGTAGCCTACTTGCCACAGCCCTACTCGCTGCCTTTGGTCAAATTGAACTTGAGCTGTTACCAGTACAACTGCTTATTGGTGCGTTTATTCCTATTTTATTGAGCTATCTTGGCTTTATAATTAGTTACCAATATTTACCTCGTCATTTTTTTGTCTATATATTTGTTTGTGCGTTTATAACCGCAGGATTTATAGCCTGTATAAAAATAAGCCTAGGTGCTTTATTTTACTTAGCTATAGGGCAATACAATTGGCAAGAACTTGCAGATAACTACGTTTATTTAAGTGCCATAATTTGGTTTCCTGAAGCAATGCTCAACGGCATGGCTATAACAATTATGATCACCTATCGCCCGCATTGGGTAAAAACTTTTTACGATAAGGACTACCTAGGCTCATGAGTCTTGAATATCAATGCCCCCTGTGTAACCTAGCACTTTTGAAAACTGATTCAACACTTCGTTGTGCTAACAACCACAGCTTTGATTTTGCTAAAGAAGGCTATGTTAATTTACTGCCTGTGCAACAGAAAAATTCAAAACAGCCGGGTGATTCACTTGAAATGGTACAAGCCAGACGTGCATTTTTAGAGCGTGGGTATTATCGTTTTTTACAGCAAAGCCTTAGTGATATAATCAGTAATATAAGTGCAAAAACTATTATTGATTTAGGATGCGGTGAAGGGTTTTATACCCAAGCAATAGCGAATAAAACAAATGCTGTTGTATACGGTGTCGATATTTCAAAATCAGCGGTTAAATATGCAGCAAAGCGCTACCCTAATTGCCATTTTAGTGTGGCATCAATCAGCCAAGCTCCCTTTAAAAGCCAATTTGCTGATGTACTTGTTAGCGTATTTGCACCTTTATTTGAGCAAGAGCTTGAACGCCTAGCAAATCAAAACGCAACATTAGTGGTTGCAAGCCCAGGACCCTGTCATTTAAAAGAGCTAAAATCGTATATATATTCAGAAGTAAACGAACATACTGAAATAGCCACTCCAAAAGGGTTTCAAAAATCAGAGCAGATCCTTTTAACAGAGCATGTAGCGCTTAGCTTTACTGATATTAAAAACTTAATAATGATGACGCCATTTGCATGGAAATTTAGACCCGAGCACTGGACAGCACTCGAAGAAAAAGGTGAACACACTGTCACCTTATCGTTTTATATTACTCAGTTTACCAAAATAGATAATGATGTAACTCTCTAAAACTGCTCTTTAGTAAACGCCCTGTCCATTTTATCAAACATATCTTTAAGTAAATTGGCAAGCTCCATATAACGGGGCTTGTTTTCACTTAACTGCGTTTGATATCCATTAGCTGCCATTTTAGTGTACAGCTCGTTATACCATTTTTGCATCGCAGGCTCTAAAGGCGTTTGCGCTCGCTTACCCAACCAAAATAAACCTTGTAATGGTAGCGATATAAAAAATAATGCACTTGCAATGGCTTGCGGTAAAAAATCAGAACCCAAGTAATTTAGCTGAAAAAACAATGTTAGCATGGCTAAGATTGGCATTACTGTAATGGCAAGCTCAGTCGCTCTAATTACTCTAAACTCTAAAAATAAGGGCGCAAGCTCTTTGCGCATTGGCCATTTTTTACCATACAAACGGCCAGTTTGTAGTTGTGACATCACACTTTTTTGCATCATGACTCCTCACAGATACTGCTTTTAAATACAATGGAAAAACGAGCTATACGCAAAGTGTAACACAAAATGAAAGAGTTACACTTTCTCAGTAAAACAGCTTAAATTTACCTTTTAATGGCGAACAATCCTAACTTAAACATCTCAATTAAGGTAAAGTATTTAACATTGCGTTAACCACTTTGCAATTGAACATTCAATTGTTTTAGCTTTACTTAATACCGTAAGTGTAACGATTACGAATTAACGTTTACTTACTAAATTTGTTTATGGAAATTGAATCTATGCCAACAACCTCTCCTGAATCACAACACGTTTTAGTTTTAAATTGTGGTAGCTCTAGCTTAAAGTTTGCCATTATTGATGCGAACGATGGTCACGAAATTATTTCAGGCCTTGCTGAACGCTTAGGCGCTAAAGCACCCTCTATTAAATACAAATTTAATGGTACTAAAACAGTTATCGACTTAGCGGCTAATCAAGCACATGCTAAGGCTATAAATACGCTTGTAAGCTTAATAAAAGATCACAACTTAGACGAGCAACTTATCGCAGTGGGCCATCGTGTTGTACATGGCGGCGAGCACTTTACGCGATCGGTATTGATTGACGAAAAAGTAATTGCAGGCATTACACAGTCGGCAACGCTTGCGCCGCTTCATGGGCACGCTAATTTACTAGGTATATCGTCGGCGCAGGCATCGTTTGAAGGTTTGCCACAAGTCGCGGTGTTTGATACTGCATTTCACCAAACTATGAATGAAGTTGCCTTTCTTTACGCTCTTCCATATAAGTTGTACACCGAGTTTGGTGTTAGGCGTTATGGTTTTCACGGCACAAGTCATTTTTATGTTGCAGGGCAAACAGCAAAGTTACTTGAGCAACCTATCGAGCAAAGCAATTTTATTAGTGCCCACTTAGGCAACGGCTGTTCTGTATGCGCTATTAAAAATGGTAAGAGTGTTGATACCAGCATGGGACTAACGCCTCTAGAGGGGCTGATAATGGGCACACGTAGCGGCGATATTGACCCTGGTTTATTTAACTTTTTAACCACTCAACTTGATTACACAGCCCAGCAAATAGATAACCTACTAAATCAAAAAAGTGGCTTGTTAGGTATTAGCGAGCTTTCTAACGATTGCCGTACCATTGAAGAAGCCGCTATAGCCGGTGATAAAAAAGCGATACTCGCAATTGAAATGTTTTGCTACCGACTTTCAAAACAAATCGCGGCGTATATGGTGCCATTACAGCGCCTTGATGCTGTTATATTTACTGGTGGTATTGGTGAAAACTCAGATATTATTCGTGAAAAAGTAATTACACAACTTGCCTTTTTAGGCATTAATTGTAATCCGCAAGCCAACCTCAATGCGCGCTTTGGTCAAGAAGGCGTTATTAGCTGTAAAAATTCACACGTCAAAGCAGTTGTAATGCCAACCAATGAAGAATGGGTTATTGCCCTTGATGCTGCAAATATTGTAAAGGAGCTTTAATATGGCACGTCGTATTATGTTAATTCCTGTTTCTACCGGTGTGGGTTTGACGTCGGTATCAGTTGGTTTAGTGCGTGCACTTGAACAAAAAACAGTTAAAGTTAACTTTTTTAAACCAATAGCTCAGCCACGTTCTGGTGAAACAGGCCCTGAAAAATCAACGCAAATAGTTACTCAAGGCTCACCTATCAACCCACCAATGCCTTTTGCACTTGATTATGCTGAGCAAATGATTGGCGACGGTAAAGGTGATGACCTCCTAGAGGAAATTGTTGAACGCTTTGAAAGTAAAATAAACGATAACGAAGTCGCTATTATTGAAGGTATGGTACCTACTCGTCGCCAACCTTATGCTGGGCGTGTAAACCGCGAAATTGCGCAAACACTCGGCGCCGAAATTGTATTTGTACTTACCCCAGGTAATTACACCATTACTCAAATAGAAGACCGCCTTGAAATTGCAGCAGGTAACTACGGTGGTATCGATCATCCTCGCGTACTGGGCTGTATTTTTAATAAAGTAAATGCGCCACTTGATGAAGAAGGTCGTGCACGCGCCGATTTAGTCGATGCCTATAAACCTGAAGAGCTTGAAAACGAGTTAAATCGTTTAGCCTCCCTGCCTATTTTTAAAAAAAATCCGTTTATGTTACTTGGTGCAATCCCGTGGGATTTTGACTTAGTAGCGCCGCGCGTAAAAGACTTAAGCGCATACTTAAAAGCCACGATTATTAACGAAGGCGATATGCTTCATCGTCGTCTGCGCCGTATTACTTTTTGTGCTCGTACGGTTTCAAATATTTTAAATTATTTTACGCCAGGCGCTTTATTAGTAACACCGGGCGATCGCTCTGACATACTTGTTGCTGCGTGCTTATCTGCTATGAACGGCACTAAACTTGGTGCTATATTACTCACCGGTGGTTTTGAGCCAGAGCCACGTATTATGGCCTTGTGTGAGCAAGCCATGCAAACCGGCTTACCAATACTCGCAACCGATGCAGACACGTGGCGTACATCATTACTACTGCATAACTTTAATATGGAAGTACCAAATGATGATGACCAGCGTATTGAAAAAGTAAAAGATCACAACGCAGAGCATATCAATTCAAGCTGGCTAGATACTCTAGCTAAAAGTGTAGGTAAAACTCGTAAGTTATCACCACCCGCATTTCGTTACTTACTTACCACTAAAGCGCGTAAAGCAGGTAAAACCGTGGTTCTACCAGAAGGTAATGAACCTCGTACAATTAAAGCGGCTGCTATTTGTGGTCAACGCGGAATTGCTAAAACTATATTACTAGGCGATCGCGAAGAAATAATGCGCATTGCACAGCAGCAAGGTATTGAGCTAAACGAACATGTAAGTATTATCGAGCCTCAAAGCATTATTAATGATTATATTGCGCCTATGGTCGAAATTCGTAAAAGCAAAGGCCTAACTGCCGTAGTAGCACAAGAGCAACTACAAGATAACGTCGTACTGGGTACAATGATGCTTGAGCAAGGTAAAGTAGACGGTTTAGTATCGGGTGCAGTAAACACTACGGCAAATACAATTCGCCCACCACTGCAATTGATTAAAACAGCACCAGGGTCATCACTAGTATCATCTGTATTTTTTATGCTACTGCCTGACCAAGTGTTAGTTTACGGTGACTGTGCGATTAACCCAGACCCTAATGCTGAACAACTTGCAGACATAGCGATTCAATCTGCCGACTCTGCAGCTGCATTTGGCATAGAGCCGCGTGTTGCCATGATCAGCTACAGCACGGGCACTTCTGGTACAGGTGCCGATGTTGAAAAAGTACGTGAAGCCACAAAAATAGCAAAACAAAAACGTCCTGATCTAATTATCGACGGCCCACTACAATACGATGCAGCTATAATGGAAAACGTAGCACTTAAAAAAGCACCTAACAGCCCTGTAGCCGGTAAAGCGACCGTATTTATATTCCCAGATTTAAATACGGGTAATACCACGTATAAAGCAGTACAACGTAGTGCCGACTTGATAAGTATTGGCCCTATGCTGCAAGGTATGCGTAAACCTGTAAACGATTTAAGCCGTGGTGCATTAGTTGATGATATTGTGTATACAATCGCCTTAACTGCCATTCAGGCAGCTCAAACAGAAGCGCTAATTACTCATTAAACGTAACGTGTGCTTTTTATAGCCTAGCTATTATTTATTTAATAATTAACTAGTTAGGTTATTTATACCCTGCAACCCCCATACTTATCCACAGAAATTGTGGGTAAGTTTTTACTCCCTTCTTTTATCTACTTATTTACTGCTGAGTTAGTCGTTGTTACACCTTTAATTTAAAGCCAATAATCTATACTATAAAGCTATCAATATTGCTGTTCGCAGGCTTTTAATGTCAAAACAAACATTACAATTACACAGCACCATTTTATCTATACACAGTATAGATGTAGATGCCGACATACCTGCGGCACTTTTAAAGCAATCTTTGTTTTTTATTTCTAAAACCCATGATGAACTTTCAATTGTATGCCCAAGCGATTTTGAAGTAAAAAGCCTGGATACCGAACCCGACTGGCAAGCTTTAGAGGTTGTAGGTCCACTTGGCTTTTCGTTAACCGGAATTATGGCTAATATTTCAGGGGTATTAGCGCGCGCTAAAATTTCTATCTTTTCAATCTCAACCTACGATACTGATTATATTCTCATAAAAAAACACACTGCAGAAAATGCTATTTCCGCTTTAAAAAAAGAGGGTTATAACGTGGTGGTAAACTAACTTATGAAAGCTCAAAAAATTGACTATTTAGCTCAAAATAAAACGCCTCTTAATGCAATAAATATTACCAGCCCATTTACAGGTAAAGTAATTGAACTGAAAGAGCATCCAGAACCTTTTTTTCGTTTTGGCACTCTGGGCCCTGGTATTATGGTGCAACTAACAAGTCATAAAATTTTAGCACCGTTTGATGGAACTTTATTACAAGTAAAAAATGCAGGTACTGAGTTTATTCTACAAGCTAATAATGGTCTAAAAGTCTTGATTAACTTAACTATTTTTGATTCGCAATCAATTACGCATACCCATATTGCGCAACTCAATGGTAGCAAAATATGCAAAGGTCAACGCCTTGCTTATTTTGATTTACGAGAACTTGATACTCCAATGCTTGCTAGTTTAATTTTACTAAACGGCCATAACCTTGGCACATTTCATTACTCGCACTCGCATGTAAATGCGGGTGAAGACACACTATTAACTATTATTAAGAAGAACTAGATTTATGATCACTCTATACGGCATTAGCAACTGCGAGATATTTTTACCAGTCAAACCATATAGCTTAAAAATCTAATATTGAGTGTGATAAATATCTTATTAAATAGATAAAATGTTGCAAAGTTGCACAAATGTTCCACAAATGTTGCAACAAAAAACCTTTTAATTCAATACCTTGAGCCTGCTTGCGACATTGTTACATTTTAAATAGTAATATTCATATATATATACAGAGAGTATGGTGGGTAGGGATATATAGGCTGTACTTTACTCATCATCTCCATCTTTATAAAACCCATATTTTTCGTAATAGCGCTGGAGAAAAGGCTCTGCCCAACTATGCTTATTAAGCCATATAAAGCTATACTCTAGTGCCTCTTGTGATGCCTCTCTCATACAGCAATCATATTCGATAGCTTCTTCTTCAATAAGCATATTACTCCTAGTATCATGATTCCATTGTATGAAGTTCATTGTTGGCCATTCGCCTTCATTATATTCCCCCAGAAAGTACTCTGAAATCACTTTATCTCTATATTGAGCAGCCTCACAATCACACGAAAATGTTTTTTCATAAGTTCCATGTAAAGGATGCCTCACCTTATAAACTGCTGGCTGATGGTCATATAGCTCGTTTACATGGACTACACCATAAAAACCCGTATTTACAATCCCATTGACCCTACTATTTCTTTTGGATATGTTATTCTGCTGCGCGGAACACTCTCTGAGATTACTAACACGGTTATCAAGTGGGTTATGGTTGATATGGTCAACTTGATACTTTTCACTTAACCTAAATCTTAATATAGTTCGATGAATATACTCGCGACTAGAACCATTAGCTCTCCCACACAACTTTCCATCATTCCTTTTATGCGCTATGTAAGGGTTTGATTCTAATAATCTTAAATCACATGCATCAATCAGCATAAAGATATTATCATTAAGATAAACTTCTGCGACAGGTTCTAACTTGAAAGTAGTAATAACTATCTTTTTTTTATGTTTTCCATAACCATTTAGAAAAGTAAATCGAATACTATTATCTCTACCTTTGATATATTCTTTAAAGTCACCGTAAATCATTATACTAAGCCCTCCTGCTTCAAAACTTTGCCAACTGTGTTTCTATGACAATTTACTTTCTCTGCGATTAAAGCATGAGTTAGATTCTTATCTCTTAAAGCAATTATCTCCTTGCGTTTAATACGCGTAATTCTATTTGTCTGCATACTTCCTCCTTGTTTAATTAGCTGACCCTAATATTTTAATCGTTTTGAACAGCTATGAACTTAAAAGCAACATTTGGAATATAGAAATCAATATTAAAGACATACACGGTTATAAGTAAGGTAATGATAATAAAGGGTATAATTAGCCATGAAATTAAAAAGTCTAGTTCAAAAAATTTTAAGAGCAGCGCTTATTTCACTACTTATAAATTTACTAAAACATTTAAAATCAAAGTAACAATTAAGGAATATCACTATGGCAGTTGTTGGATATGCTCGCGTTAGTACTACTGGGCAAAATTTAGAAGTACAATTAAATGCATTGAGTGATTGCGAAATCGTATTCCAAGAGAAGCAAAGCGGCGCTTCTACAGTACGTGAGGAGCTCATACGGATGTTAGAATACGTTAGAGAGGGTGACACTATTAAAGTAACTAAGCTGTGCCGTTTAGCTCGAAATACAAAACATTTATTAGAGGTCGTAGAGTTATTAGACACCAAAGGGGTTTCTTTAAATGTTCTTAATCTTGGTATAGATACTGCCAGCCCAACAGGCCGTCTAATGATTACTTTAATTGGTGCCATAGCAACTTTTGAAAGGCAATTGTTACTAGAGCGACAATCAGAAGGTATTGCTTTAGCAAAAGAAAAAGGTAAGTATAAAGGAAGGAAACCAACAGCAAGAGCAAAGCAAGCCCAAGTCGCGGAGCTTTTAAAATCAGGCATGACTAAATCAAGAGCGGCTGAAAAACTAGGAATTAGTCTGTCAAGTATATACAGGATGTACCAAAATTGAAAAAACTTCTTCGAATGAGCAGTATATTTGTAACAATCTTAATTGCACCTATAACTGGATGTTTTGACAAAAACACTCTTCATGAAAAGTTAGTAGCAAACAATGAAAAGATTATTCTTCCGCCTATTTTTGACCGTAATATTACCAATGAACTTAACTGCGAACGAGCAGATGAGCATCAAGTCGACTTTATTTATAAATTGGTAAGTAAATATGGACTTGAAGTAATTAGAAGTGTATCAACTAACCCAAAAACCATTGAAGCCCTAAAGCTAGTTGAAAAAGAAATAGAGCTAGATAATATTAATGATCTTATCTTAGATTTGGAAGAGGAAAACCAGCATCATATTCTTATGATTGAAAAGTTGAAAAAATTAAAATTTGAGTTAAAGAAGGTTAAACCTATTGAAATTATAAGAGCCAAAGTTTATGCCATAGAATCAATGCAAAATGCTTCTGAAGCTCCTGGATTCATAGCACAAATTCTGACTCCAACTGATTGGTATGACTATCAAAAATATAGTAACCATCTTATAAAAGAGAATAAAATAGAATGTAAAGTATCGCTAAGATATTGTTTAGATAATCAAGATTTACAATCTTTAATGTATGAAAAAATCATTATGTTAGGCAGACAAGTTTTTATTGAGAGTTCTTCTATAAATATAGGTAGTAATAACCCTAAATTTATTAATTCATCAAACTTTTCAACCTTAGTAAATACACCTTTTGATTACTATAATATGGACTCGTATACACTCCCTTATAACACTAATACTACTGATTTGTATGAAGGAAGAGAAATAGAAGTAGAAGCTCAGATAAGGAAATTAAAAAATAGAGAAAACGCTAGAGATATGAACATCCTAAAACTCACTAATAAGATAGAGTTAAATAATAAAAAGATAATAAAATATGAAAGCTCACTAATAAGATAGAGTTAAATAATAAAAAGATAATAAAATATGAAAACTCATTTAAGGTATAGCCTTATGAGAAATAAAAAACCCACCCAAAAAGATGTCTTTAGGGTGGGTTTTATTGTTTTGACCCCTTTTTTTCACAGGGTCGTTTCTATAGACATTCAACAACTCAATCGCTGCGATAATTAGATGTAGTTTTAATAAATCCACCAGCTTTGAGCTTTTCAAATTTAACACTAGATATATCATCATTATTCATAACCGATGCAAAGTTAGTTTTATCAATTACAGACTCCTCGTGATGGCTAGTTAATATATGTGGTATATTGCTAGTGGTTTCTAAAAGCTTTGTACCATCCATTTCATATACCTCACTTGTTAACCCTCGATAAAACACTTTAAATTGCTGTTCTAACACAGCTATGCCATCAGTTGAATAATAAACCATAGCTTTATAGTCGCCTTCGCAGTCCACAACTTCGATATGTGAAATCAACAACCTTAATTTAGCATTAAAAGCACATCTCTCTTCAGGTGTATGTAAACTTTCAAGGTTTAACAACATGATGTCTTGCTGTTGCCGAATTGAAGCCTGTATTTCAAGTTTAGAGCAATCATCGCGCAAGTTATTTATTTCACTTTCGATAGCCGATAACTTTTTAGCAATTACTCGAGAGGGGGATGCCTCATAATCTGCTGAGACTTGTTCTAGCAATTGCTCCTTAGCACTGAGCTCCATAGTACATGCAGCCAATTCATTACTGTCAGGCTCTCTATACTTCTCAATTACAGACTGTATGTGACTAAGAGCAATTAACATCTGAGGTTCAGCATATTGATACCTTATACTGCCTTTACACTCTGATTTAGGGCATTTTAAATAACTAGACTGATTAACTTTATTTTGACTACCTAATATCATCGCACTACCGCAATCACATTTGATAAGCCCTATAAATAAATTTGAAAACTTACCTTTCCTGTAACCTGAGCCTCGTTGATTTCTGCTTGCAATTCCTTTTTGTACCCTTAGAAATAATGCAGTATCTATCACCTTAGGGTAATAACTCTTAATAGCCTCGCCATCAACTATACGTTGATTATCAATCATAATATGTGGCTGGTACTCTCCTAGAACGGCTTTATTAGTCAAAATGTTATTAAGACCATTAGGAACCCAAGTTGAGTTATTCTGAAACGTTGGTATATTTTGTCTATTAAGATATTCTGCTATTTTCATATATCCAAGACCAGAGTCTGATAGATTGAATATCATTTTTATAACTTCAACATGAGCTTCTATAAGTGAAAAACCCTCCCCTTCTCTCTTCATCCATGCTGGATAATTGCTATTAGTAATAACTTTACCTTCATCACGAGCTAATCTCTTATTATTACTCCAAACAGCTTTAGAACGCATGCTCTTGATTGCTGACTCTTCATGAGCTCGGCTCATAATTGTTATTGAAACGATTAATTTAATCATATCCATATCTGAAGCCCGATAAATCGAGTTATCTGATAGGGTAACAATAACTATTCCTAGGTCTATAATATCAAGAAACTTCCTTAAAGCTGCCATAACTGACTCACGGCTCAAACGGTCTAAACTTTCAACCAGTAAATAACTCCCTTTGGCTATTTCTCCTATATTTACAAGCTTTATGAACTCCCCCAATGCGCCTGAAGTTACGTTATCTCCCCTAAATGCACTTACCCCCTTATCAGCTAAGCATAGAGTCTGAAGGTCCAACTCATGATTACTCGCATACTCGTTAGCTAGCGCCATTTGCCTACGCAAGGAGTCCCCGCCTTGTTGCCGAAAACTACTGAATCTCTGATATGAATATGCTTTAATAGACATATAAACTCCTAATTAGATATTAAAAATATGACCATTAAAGCCAGTAAGAATCATACCATTCTATATGGTTTAAGTCCCAGCATATGCGATACGATAAAAAAAGCTAAAAAACATTTAACTGATAACAACATCGAATTTACGTTTCATGACTACCGCAAAGATGGTGTAAATGAGCAAATGGTGAGTGAATTTGCAGACAAGCTCGATTGGGAACAAATCGTTAATAAACGTGGAACAACTTATCGCGCATTAACTGATGAGCAAAAACAGAGTCTAACTAAAGAAAGTGCTATCCCATTGTTGGTTGAACAACCTGCCATGATCAAACGTCCAGTACTGGTAAACAATGGCAGTTACCATTTAGGTTTTAAAGCAGCCCAATACGACGAGATTTTTAAATAATGACTAATGACGTAATTCAACTCGCCCAAGCGCTAATCCAACGTGAATCGGTAACGCCCGAAGATGCTGGCTGCCAACAAATGATGAACGATCGCCTTGCTGCGGTTGGTTTTAATATAGAATCATTATTTTTTACCGACACACTTAATACTTGGGCTCGAAAAGGCACACAATCGCCGCACTTTTGTTTTGCTGGTCACACCGACGTTGTACCAACAGGTCCTGAAAAAAATTGGCAACATCCGCCGTTTTCAGGATTAATAAAAGATGGCCTATTACATGGGCGTGGGGCTGCCGATATGAAAGGCTCGTTAGCTGCAATGCTTGTAGCAACCGAGCGCTTTGTTACTAAAAATCCTGATCATAAAGGTTCGATTTCTTTTTTAATTACTTCTGACGAAGAAGGCCCGTTTGTAAACGGGACTACTCGCGTAATTGATACATTAGAAGCACGCGGTGAAAAAATTGATATGTGCCTTGTAGGCGAGCCATCATCACGCGATGTACTCGGTGATGTGGTTAAAAATGGCCGAAGAGGTTCACTTACCGCTTACCTAACGGTTAAAGGCGTACAAGGTCATGTCGCCTACCCACATTTAGCACAAAACCCAATTCATCTAGCAACGCCTGCCCTTACTGAGCTTAGCCAAACTGTGTGGGATAACGGAAATGAATACTTCCCTGCTACCAGCTTTCAAATTTCGAATATTAATGGCGGCACAGGTGCTGGTAACGTGATCCCGGGTGATCTAGAAGTACAGTTTAACTTTAGATTTAGCACGCAAGTAACACATGAGCAACTCCAACAGCGTGTAAATGACATTCTACAAAAGCATAACTTAAATTATGAATTAAGTTGGATAGTAAATGGCTTACCTTTTATTACCGAGCACGGGCCGCTTGTTGATGCCACTGTTACAGCTATTAAATCAGTAACCGGTTTAACCACTAATCTAGAAACTACCGGCGGCACATCAGATGGTCGTTTTATTGCACAAACAGGGGCTAAAGTAATTGAGCTTGGACCACGTAACGCCACTATCCATAAAGTAGATGAATGCGTAAGTACCGATGATTTAATAGCCCTTACCGACATTTACGAGCAAATATTAGAGCAACTTTTAGCATAATGGATGTAACTAAACCAACACCAATAATGTGTATCACAGGGCAAAGTGATACACATTTAACTGATAAACAAAATCATCGCTTGCACAGCGCTATTATCAGCGACTTTTTAGCGCTGCAAAGTGCAGCACAAAAAGCGGGATTTGAGCTTACTATTGCCTCTAGCTTTCGTGACTTTAATCGTCAATCAATTATTTGGAATAATAAGTTTTTAGGTATTCGACCTGTTTTTGATAAACAGCAAGAGATTGTAGATTTAACTAAGCTAAGCGATAGTGATAAGTGTATGGCGATAATGCTCTACTCTGCACTACCTGGGGCAAGCAGGCACCATTTAGGCACCGATTTAGATGTGTTTGATAAAGCTGCGGTAAGTAATGATTATAAACTACAGCTAACACCTGATGAATACCAGCAAGGTGGGCCGTTTGCACCTTTAAGTAATTGGCTTGATACTAACTTAGATAAATTTGGCTTTTATCGCCCTTACCAGCATGATTTAGGTGGTGTCGCACCTGAGCTTTGGCATATAAGCCATATTAAGCAATCGCAATTATTAGTGAATAAGCTTAGTGAACAAGTACTTTTTGAATGCATAAAAAACAGTGAACTACAGGGTAAGCAGGCAATACTTGATAACTTACCCGCTATTTATACACGCTTTGTAACGAACGTTAGTCCGCCATAAAGAACTTGTTTAAGTGGTATCACACCTTCTTTTTATTTAAGATAAATACCAGCACAGCGCCTAATATTAATGAGCTTGCTACAATAAATTCCATTGTGACCTTCTCTGATAAAAACAAGACCCCGGCCAAGGCTGCAAGTACAGGTACACAAAGCTGCACAACAGCAGCTTGGGTACTTTTAAGCAGTGGCATAGCCACATACCAAACACTGTAACCAATTCCAGACGCTATCGCACCCGAGGCACATGCAAGCAAAACCCCTTCAATACTCATATTTTTTAAATAACTCATACCAACAAGTAATAAAACAGGGATAGCCACTAAGCTTCTTATAAAGTTAAACCCCGTAGTACGCAGTGGCGATACGCACACTTTACCGCGAATACTGTAAATACCCCATGCCACACCACTGAGTGCCATAAGTGATGCACCTAATAATGAAGGTACAGCAGCAGATGGCAGCATTAAATATACAAACCCACCTAGCGCCACTATAAACGCGCACCACTGAAGCACACTCAACTGCTCTTTTTGATATATACCCCAGCCAATCATAGTGAGTTGCACGGCTGAAAACAAAATCAGTGCACCGGTGCCTGTATCCAGCTCTACGTATGCAATCGAAAAACAAAGTGCATAAACTAATAGGCTTATACTGCTTCGCCAGCTTCCTTTATCGCTTAAAATAGCGGGGTTAAAAGTGCCTTTTCGTTTTAAATTATGAGTATAAATAGCCATTATAATGCCCAAACACGCAGCACCACTGAGTAAGCGAATAACTGTAAAGTTCCAAGCATCTATATAGCCTTCGGCTAAAGCCATTCTGCAAAAAAGAGAGTTTGCAGCAAACGCAATTAAAGCAATTATTGTGTACAACGTAGCTTTCAAAAAAATTCCTTAGCAATAAAAACAAATTACAGCGTTATTTCAATTAATTAATTAACCTACTAAGCTAAAAACATTGTCATAAGCGCCTATAAAACCGCTTACTGAGCAGCACATTTAAACAGGATTGGTATAACTGTGCAAAGGGAGTATTTAGTTTTAATAAATTAGATTATTTATACTAAAATCTTAGCCGCATTTGCAAAATACGGTGTCTACAACACAAGATATCCTTTTAGTATTTTTCGTATACGACTTAGTGAATAGCAATTACTTCATTTAAAAAATTCATTTATCATTACGCTTTAGGGATCATTGTATTCAATAAGACCAATAAAGTACCTTAAGTATTTCAATATTGTTACCCAACAAGAAAATTCACACTTTGTTCACCAATGTCATTTTATATTTCTTTATTAGCAGGCAGTTTTACTCTACGATTTTTTACAATATTTCACACATTTAGCTAAAAATAATATGTTAATGTATACAGGTGAATTTAGAGGAGTGCGCAGTGCGCCTAAGTATAATTTTAAGCTTTTGTTGTATTTTAAGTGGGTGTAGCACAATGGGCTTTAATGACCTATTTAATGACTATGCCACGCAAATGACACCAATAAGAAATGCGATCGAGAAAAACAATATCGAAGAAGCGCAATCCCTTATTGCCGATAATAGCACCATGCACAGCAGCTACTTACTCAACCAACTTGAGCAAGCTCGCTTAAACGACTTAGCCAATATGCCACAAGAGGCACAAGGTAAATTTGAGAACGTGTATACGCAAATGCAAAAAAAACGTGAAGCCGCCAAAATACAAGTAAGTGCGGGGCTTGAGCAAAGCAATGCGTTATTTACTAACGACTCAGCCATAACTTATGTGCCACCGGCTTACGAAATGAGTATGCTTCATAGTTATAAAGCACTTAACTACGTGTATAAAAATGATGTAGAAGGCGCTTTGGTCGAAATTCGCCGCGCTAATAAAGTACAAGTTGATGCACTAAGCGAAAATAAAACAGATGGCGACTCAACAGTTAAAGAAGCGCAGCAGCACTACCCTAGCATGGGCAATGTAACCAGAGATGTAAAAAATGGCTTTCAAAATGCCTACACATTTTATTTATCTGCTTTGCTTTATCAAAGTGCTAAACAGTATGACGATGCTTATATTGATTATAAAAAAGCACTGGCTATACAACCTAACAATATTTATTTACAGCAGGACGTAATGCGCCTTGCTAAAAAACAAGGGTTTGACCAAGACCTAAGTGAATTTAAAAAACGTTTTAGTGATGCACCCACAATTTCTGCAACGCAAGGCGAAGTAATTGTTTTATTTGAACAAGGCTTAGTACCAAAACAAGATGAATTTAAACTGCGCTTACCAATTTATTCATCACGCGGCGATGCACGCTTTTACAGCCTTGCAATGCCAGTGTATAAAGATAATGCCTATGTGCGCCGCCTTAATAATATAAACATAGATGCACAAAGCATAGAGCTGAGCCCATTAGTACACATTGAAGCACTTGCAGCAAAAACATTAGAAGATCAAATACCTGCAAAAGTAGCTCGCCAAGTACTCAGATTAGTAGCTAAAGAGAAAGTGCGTGCAGAACTTGCTCGCAGTGCCGGTGATGTAGGTAACATACTTGCTAATATTTATAATTTGGCGTCTGAGCAAGCTGATACACGTAGCTGGCTTACACTTCCAAATCAAATAAGTGTTGCAAGGCAAAGCCTAAATACAGGTGAGCATTCTCTGCATATAGGCACACAAGCACCTATAAATTTTACCGTTAGTAAGCAAGGGTTAACGTTAATTTACTTAACCTCCGTTAATAACTACTTTAATTACCACGTAGTTCAACTTTAGGAGCCATCATGAAATACATAGCGCCATTATTAGCAGTCTTAATGCTCAGTGCATGTTCCAGTAAACCGGTTACATCGGGTATTTCCGTTGAACAAAATAAAAATCAGTTTAATGAGCAATTACGTGTAGATAATCCAGAGCTCGGTAAAAAGCTGGCCATTACTGATGTTAAAACACGTCAAACCAACCAGTTAACCGATGTAGTAGTGACACTTTCGAGCCAGTATAAAAAATCACAGTATTTGCAGTATCAATTTAATTGGTTTGATAAAGACGGCTTTGTTATTAAAGGCAATCATTCACCTTGGCAAGCACTCACCTTATTTGGTTTTGCAAAAACACAATTACCGGGCTTAGCACCTAGCTCTGATGCGGTTACCTTTTCTTTAGCAGTAAGAGAAGTGTCTACCGAATCACAAGAATTTAAAGATTAAAGGAAACAACCATGATCATCAGTAACAAATTTAAAACAGCATCAACTTACGCTTTAGTTGGCTTGAGCGCTTTAGTATTAAGTGGCTGTGCTAATAAAGCCGTAGTAAGTTATGGCGATGCACAAGCAGTAGAAACAACAGATATTAATTTTGGTTCTACCGACTTACAAAAAGTAGCGAGCCAAATGACCGACTCATTACTCAGCTCACCTGTTGTTGGCACAATGACCGCTAATAAACGCCCTGTAGTATTTGTTGAGCGTATTAAAAATAAAACCAGCGAGCACATTGATACAGAATCAATCACCGATTCAATCTCAACACAAATGCTACGCAGCGGTAAGTTCCGTTTTGTAGATATGACCCGTGTTGAGTCAGTACGTGAGCAATTAACGTTTCAAAATGAAGATGCTCTTGTTAACCCTGCAACAGCCGTTGCATTTGGTAAACAAATTGGTGCGCAATATATGTTATACGGAAACTTATCAAGCATCGTTAAATCAAATGCCGATAAATCAGACGTATACTACAAATTTACAATGCGTTTAATGGATATGGAAAGCGGCCTAGTTGAGTGGGCAGACGAAACTGAAATTCGTAAAACTAAAGAAAAATCAACCTTTGGCTGGTAGCCAATACCAATCTGCTTATATATGGGGTCTATTTAACGTTAAGAAAATTACGCTAGTACTAGGCAAAAATTTTTGTATTTAGTTGTTCTAAATAAAAAATTTTTAACGACGTTATAGCGCAATTTAATTCGTTAAATTGATCAAAGATTTATGCAGGTTGGTATAAAAGGAGCAAGTTATGAAAGCAATTACTGTAATTATATGCGCTTTACTTACAATAAGCGCGCCTACGTTTGCTAAATACGAGCGCAATAAAGCAGTCCCTGTGCAGCAAGTTTTATTTGGTGGCGTAAAATCGGTACGCAATATTACCGAGCAAGAAATCATTCAAGACAAAAACAACGGCTGGCAAACCTTTGGTGGTGCATTACTCGGCGGCGTAGTAGGCAACCAGTTTGGTGGTGGTAGCGGCCGTACAGTAGCAACAATATTAGGTTCGGTAATTGGCGGCAGTGTTGCACATAATAGGCAGCAGCAAAGTCATTATCAGCAAAATCACTTTGTAGAGTTATTAATACAAGTTGAAAATGGCGACCAGTTTATGGTTGTTCAAGATCAGGACCAATCAATGCGTTTTAGCAAAGGCGATAACGTAAGATTAGTGTACTTGAACGACAACACAGTGCGTGTAGATAAAGCGTACTAGGCCGTGCTGAACTTTGGTGGTTGAATTTGCAGCAGAATGTTTGGTATTTAGACAAGGCAGAGCCTATGAAATGTGGTTTTTCCCTATAAATAGGCGATAACGCAGCATAAATGCCAAACATGCGCTGCCCGAAGGGTTCTGCCTAGCGGCAATTAACTCTTTGTTGCCTACATGGATGTAGGTAAGGGGCGTGAGCAGGACGCGGAAGCTTTGCTCGGTTTTTACTTAGCCCACTAGGTTACAAACCTCGCTTCGCGATTTAATCGCCCCTAGATTGAACAAATTTCAATCCACAAAGATCAACACGCCCTGTTAATATATTCATGACTAAAGTAAAAAACGAGCCAAATTTGGCTCGTTTTTTTATTATTTTTTAATAACTATACTTGGCGATAATCTTTAAAAAAGCGCTTCATTTTTAACATCGCATCGGATAAATCATCTTTGCTTGGTAAAAATACCAACCTAAAATGATCCGGCTCGGGCCAATTAAACGCCCTGCCATGCACAAGTAATATTTTTTCGGCTTTTAGTAAATCGTACATCATCTTTTCATCATCTTTGACGTTAAAAAGTGCTGTATCTACTTTGGCAAATGCATAGAGCGCGCCTTTAGGTTTTTTACAACTAATGCCTTCAATATCATTTAATCCACGCCATGCAATATCACGCTGCTCATATAAGCGCCCACCCGGGTTTATTAGACTATCAATTGATTGCACGCCGCCCAAAGCCTGTTGAATCGCATACTGTGCAGGTACATTTGCGCACAAACGCATAGATGAAAGTATTTCTAGGCCTTTGCGTAAATCATCCATTACCGAGGTACGACCACTTAGAACCATCCACCCCATTCTCAGCCCCGCTGCACGGTAGGTTTTAGCTAAACCATTAAAAGTAATAATAGGCACATCGTCGCAAAGTGAGCCGATTGAAGTATGCGTTATACCATCGTATAAAATCTTTTCGTAAATTTCATCGCTCAATAACAGCAGTTTATGTTCACGCGCTATATCAATTAATTGCATTAACAAATCATCACTGTAAACCGCACCAGTAGGATTATTAGGATTAATTAATACCAGAGCTTTAGTTTTAGACGTGATTTTACTTTTTATATCGGCAATGTCCGGAAACCAATCTTGCTCTTCATCACATAAATAATGTACCGGATTACCACCCGATAACGTGACCGAAGCAGTCCAAAGTGGATAATCTGGAGCAGGAATAAGCACTTCGTCACCATTATTTAATAGCGCTTGGGTGATCATCTGAATAAGTTCGCTTACGCCATTACCAATATAAATGTTATCTACATCTAAATTATGTAATCCACGTTGTTGGTAGTGCTGATAAATAGCCACGCGGGCTGAATAGAGGCCTTTAGAGTCACAGTAACCTTGGGCTGAATATAAGTTGCGGATAATATCTCGGTGCATATCTTCTGGCATATCAAAACCAAAAGCAGCCGGATTACCTATATTCAATTTTAATACTTTTTGACCTTCGTCTTCCATTTTTTTAGCTTGCGCTAAAACCGGCCCACGAATGTCATAACATACACCTTCTAATTTGTGACTCTTTTTAATATCAGACATTTTTACCTCTTTAGGGCGTATTGACTTTATGGATTAAATTTGTTCAACCTAGGGGCGATTTAATCGCGGCGCGAGATTTGTAACCTAGTGGGCTAAGTAAAAATTGAGTAACAAAGAAAAAATAGCCCCTAGGAAGAACCCTCTGGGCAATGCGTGTTTGGATTTTATGTGTTGTTATCGCCTATTTATGTGGAAAAACCACACTGCATAGGCTCTGCCTAACCTAAAAACCAAACACTCGTTGCAAATTCAATCCCGAAAGATCAACACGCCCTAGTGAGTCTTTAGACTAACCTAGTAAAGGCGTAAAATGCCAGCCTATTTAAACGCTTAATACTGAAATAAATTCACGTTTCAGTTTCAATAATTAACGAGATGCTAACCATTCATTTAGCTTAGCTTGAGAGCCTGTTACTTGAGCC
Source organism: Pseudoalteromonas sp. SWYJZ19 (assembly GCF_015864375.1). Classification (NCBI taxonomy): domain Bacteria; kingdom Pseudomonadati; phylum Pseudomonadota; class Gammaproteobacteria; order Alteromonadales; family Pseudoalteromonadaceae; genus Pseudoalteromonas; species Pseudoalteromonas sp. SWYJZ19. Next base: position 51,402 of record NZ_JADYXI010000022.1, on the reverse strand, counting down.
ATTAAGCTATTAGATGCGTCGATGGCTTCAGCTAAGTTATCTAGGTTTAAATTTTGTTCAATAACGCGAGATACTTCAGCAAGGCTTGAAGCACCAAACTGAGCAGCGTTAGATTTTAAGCTATGAGAATGACGAATCGCCGCTTCTCTGTCTTTTCCAATGGTTGCTAAAACTTCAGAGCCTAAACGCTCAAACTCCGAGCAGCAAAAATCAAGTGTATCAGCAAACTGCTCACCCAATAACGATTCCATACTCTCTAATGCTGATGTATCAATATTTATTTCTGTCATATTTTAAGCCCTTAAAACAATCCATGTAAATTACAGTTTAATAGTACTACTTTATATTGATGCGTAAAAAAAACCAACTTAATTACCTTATAAATGTATAATTATGAAGATCATACTGGCAACAAAAAGTTTATTAAATGGCACGCACACTTTGTATTCATTGTAACTTTGCACTAAACACCTGTATTTGCAGCGCAATTACAAACATAAACAACAAAGTTACGGTTATTATTCTACAGCACCCAAGCGAAGAAAAAATAGCAAAAAATACCGCTAAGCTACTTAATTTATGCCTAACTGATTGCCAAATAATCAAAGGTGAAAATAATGATGACTTTTCTATTCTTAAAACACTACCAGTGAGCTCTACTGTTTTACTCTACCCTAACGAAAATGCTATAAATTTAGACGACAACGCTGAGCAAGCAAGTATAAATAACATTACCCACTTAATAGTAGTTGATGGTACATGGAAAAAAGCTTATAAAGTTTTACAGCTCACTCCATTACTAAATCAGTTCAAAACGGTCAGCTTTAAACAATTGCCTAAAAACCGTTATGCTATTCGCAAAGCTCCTCGGGCCGACAGTCTTTCAACACTTGAAGCCGTAGCGCACAGTTTACTGCTTATAGAGCTGCTAGACCCTGCTCCACTTTATAATGTGCTTGATGAATTAATACAAAAACAAACCCAACACATGCCCAAGCACGTAAAAGCACGTTACTTAGATTAAATACGGTGCCATAAACTTAAATGCGTAGTTACCCAAACAGACTAAAACGTGGCTTTACTCGCCAAGGCCCCGAATATCGCTTTGACGACCAAGTCGATTTTAGCGATATAAGAGACACCTTTGGTTTTAGATCAATGGTCGTTGGTAAATGGGTAACCAAAGAAGAGCGCTATATTAGCGCTAATTTAATTTACGATGCACTGGCAGACCTTGCACAAATACTGCATTTACCGCCTAAAGCGATTGGTCTTCGTGGCAAACTTAATTTTGCATTTGGTCATGGCGGACAAAAAGGTGTGCAAGCACATTATAATGCAGCTTCTCAAACGCTTGCTCTTGCAAAAAATGCAGGCGGTGGCGCACTTGCTCATGAATGGTTTCATGCATTTGACCATCACATAAGTGAGCATTTATTTGCAGCAAAACCACGATTTGGTTTTGCCTCAAAATTATGGCTTTCAAACACGCCTAATTTATCGCATCCACTTAATAATGCTTTGAACAGTTTTTATAAACATGTATTTTTAGATGAGCACGGCGTTGATGCAAATAACTTTGTACAAACGTGTATAGAACACGATAAAGCCCACAATATGAATTATATGAGCATGCCAGAAGAGCTTGCAGCACGGTGTTTTGAAGCCTGTATTGAGCAGCATTCAAATATAAAAAATAGCTTTTTAGTGGGGGGCTTACAAAGTAGTAATTTAATATACCCAAATATTGGGCATATTAATAAAGCAAATGAAGCGCTTAACCAGTACTTTGAACTACTGGGTTATGCGCTTCATAAAATGGATTAAATCAGCTCTTAAAGTGATGCTTAGCTAAACCATTACCTGTACTAATGGTTAGCGAACTAAATCTAGTAATTTGTCTGTGCTCTGAACATTACAATAACCAAAGCTCAATGCAGCCATAAATGCATGATGAACATTATGTGCAGATACTACCACCCCATTAAATTCAAGATCTAATGTAGCACAAGCATCATGTGCTACATGACATTCATAGCCAAAATCTACTGCAGCACGAGTGACAGCATCAATACACATATGGCTCATAGCACCAACAATAATCAACCTTTCAACGTTGAGCTCTTCTAGTACTCTTTGTAAATCTGTATCGCGAAAACTATTTATTTGATGCTTTAAAACGACCGGCTCACCTTCAATTGGAGTAACCGTAGGATGGATTTTCGCACCATCAGAGTTAGGCACAAAGAACGGAGCCTCGTCAGAAGGAAACTCATGACGAACATGAACTACAGGCATACCATTATCACGAAATTGAGCTAGTAGTATTGCTGCATTTTCTGAGGCTTTTTCAGTTCCAGACAGAGGCCATTTAGCTCCTTCGAATGTAGAGTAATAATCGTTTTGTAAATCAATAAGTAGTAATGCTATGTTAGACATAATAATCTCTCTTATGTTGTTTAGGTTATCTGTTGAGACTATTATGCAAAACATCAACTCATTACACCGATGGCGAAATAGCCATAAATCAGTTTAAAAATGACAAAGCATGTTCAGATCACAATTATCGACTACCCCAACGCCCTACAAAGTGCAGTACAAGGCTTTAAAGAGTTATTTTTTTTGGCAAACAGGATAGTTATAGAAAGCCAGCTTGAAGTTCAGTTCTCTGTAAAGGTCATTCAGCCCGATATAGATTTAGATGGGATGAGCCAAAATGATATTATTATTCTCCCACCAAACTTAGATGGTGATTATTTCTTCACGCCTCAACCCAAGTTGTTGCAATACCTCAACGAGGCTCATCAAAAAGGGACTATATTATGCTCTGCTTGCGCTGGTGCATTTATACTTGCCAAAACAGGCTTATTAAATAATCGTGTTGCTACAACACATTGGCAATTAGCTGATGAATTTCATGAGGCATTCCCTAAAGTATCTCTTGAGATTGAAAGTTTACTAATTAATGACGGTGATATTATTAGCGCAGGTGGGCTGATGTCATGGATTGATCTAGGGCTAGAAATCGTGGCTCAATTCACAAAACCACACGTTATGCGTACACTTGGAAAGTTTCTTATCGTTGATACGGGTAGAAGAGAACAACGCTATTACGGTAGTTTTTCGCCAAAACTTAATCACGGGAATAAACAAATATTACTAGTTCAGCATTTCATTCAAGCAAATTATAGTAAAACACTGAATGTTTCTGTACTAGCAGCTTTGGCCTGTATGAGCGAGCGAACATTTCTTCGACAATTTACCCATGCCACAACATTAAAGCCGATACAGTATATTCAAAAAATAAGAGTGCAAAAGGCATGTGAGCTATTAGAATCGACCACTCACAGTTTTGAGCGAGTGGCTCTGAATATTGGCTATGACGATGTAAACAGTTTTCGCAAAGTATTTATTAAGATAATCGGATTAAGCCCTACGGCGTTTAAAGAAAGATTTGTTTGAATAGATAGTACCAAAGGGAAGAATCATTAATTACCGTTGTATTCTCACTTCACTATTAAAATAAATGGCTATTATTGTAAATATTGAATTAAAGGTATAAAGCTTTCATCTTTATACTTAGCAAACTTGTTGCACCCACTTAATAAAGCAAATGAAGCGCTTAACCAGTATTTTGCACTACTGGGTTATGCGCTTCATAAAATGGACGAATAAAAGCTTTATTTAGTGGTTACTTATCGTCACTAATACGACTTGCTACTGCACTGTTTTGATCTTTATATTTTGCATCTTTACGGATGTTGTATGGGTTTTCACACGGGCCCGATAGCATTTCAAAGCTCATAGCCCCAATTTTCATCAGTGGGCGAAGCGCGAGTGGTAATTTACCTGAGTTGTAAAACTCTAAAACAATATTACCGCTCCAGCCTGGATCTATTCGGTGCGCAGTTACATGCACCATTAAACCTAAACGCGCAAGCGATGAGCGTCCATCTAACCAGCCTACTATGTCTGCTGGCAGAGTTACTTTTTCGTGTGTTATAGCAAGTGCAAGTTCACCTGGGTGTAAAAAGAATGCTTCACCTTCATCAAGCACTATTTCTTCACTCATGATTGATTCCATGGCTTTATTTAGCTGATCTTTTGGACCACTTAAATCGACGTATGCCGCGTTGTGTGCATTAAAAGTTCTGAATTTATTACCTAATCGCAAATCGGCAGTTACGCCTGAAATCATGTCACTTGTTGGCGCAGGCTCAATAACAATGCGACCATCGCTTAGGTATTCATTAATATGTGTGTCTGAAAGTCTCATTATTTACTAATCTTCTGTAATCACAATTTCAATCGCATTGTGATGCTGTTGATAATAAAGCGTGCTGGCTATAAGCCTCGCTGCTGCGCTGTATGTTTTGCTTATTGCCGCGTCGTTATCGTTGGCAATAAGTTTTCCTTGCTCAGAATACTCGCGTATATCTATTGCAAGAGGAATATGACTAAGTACGGGTACGCCGTGCTTGTGCGCAAGTTTTTGTGCGCCGTCTTTACCAAATACGTGGTTAGCTTCGCCGCAATGGCTGCAAATGTAATAACTCATGTTTTCAATTAAGCCCAGCACTGGCACGTTTACTTTATTAAACATGGCAATGCCTTTTTGCGCATCGGCAAGGGCTAAGTCTTGCGGCGTAGTGACAATAACAGTGCCGCTCGCTGGTACTTTTTGGCTCATTGTAAGTTGAATATCACCAGTGCCCGGTGGCATATCTACAATTAAGTAATCAAGCTCGCCCCAATCAGTCTCGTTAAGCAATTGGCTAAGCGCGCCTGAAGCCATTGGCCCGCGCCATACGGTGGCATCATCGCTTGGGACTAAAAAGCCAATTGACTGCGCTTTAATGCCATTGGCATCAAAAGGCTGTAGCTGTTTGTTATCTTTAGTGACGGGCTCTGCGCCCACTAATCCTAAAAGCATTGGGATAGATGGGCCATAAATGTCAGCATCTAAAATACCCACCTTTGCGCCTTCATTTTTAAGCGCGCCTGCCAAGTTAACAGCAGTAGTCGACTTACCTACCCCACCTTTGCCTGAGGCAATAAGTACAATATGTTTAATCGCTTTAAACTTAGCCGCCTCTTTAATGATAACCTTGGCGCTAATAGTTACAGGCACATTTAAGCTTTCACATACGTGTTGCTCAACTAAAGGCATTTCTGATTGCCCAGCAAATGGCAGAGTTAATTTGATTTGTAGTGATTTATCGTCATTTTGAGTAATAGTATTAATGAAGCTTTCGTCAATACCGACGGCAAAAGCCGCACTACGATATGCCGCTAAGGCAGTAATAATCGGTTGTTTTTGCACCGATTTAGAAGAGAATAGTTTCGACAGTCCAAACATAGCAATTAAATAGCGTTTCTTTGATGAAAAGTGCCACGGAATTATGTAACATTCAGGGCATTAACACCAGTCAATTAATAAAAATCCATAAGCTGTGCGCACTCTAAGCAGATAGCTTGTAGATAAATTAATGATAATTGCCGTTTGTATAATAAAAACGGCGTTTTATCCTCAATTCGGAATGATTATGACGCAGCGAAAGATCCTGATTACCAGCGCATTACCTTATGCAAATGGCCCTACTCACCTAGGTCATTTATTGGAATATATTCAAACTGATATTTGGTCACGTTTTCAAAAACTACAGGGCCACGAAGCTTATTATGTTTGCGCAGACGATGCCCACGGCACGCCAATTATGCTTAATGCGCAAAAGCAAGGGATCACGCCTGAAGAAATGGTAAAACAAGTGAGCATAGAGCGCCAACGCGACTTCGCTGACTTTAATATCAAATTTGATAACTACCACAGCACGCATAGCCAAGAAAACAAAGAATTAAGCGAACTTATTTATAACCGCCTAAACGATGCCGGTCATATTAAAAAGCACACTATTTCGCAATTATTCGATCCAGAAAAAGGTATTTTCTTACCCGATCGTTTTGTAACTGGTACTTGCCCAACGTGTAAATCTGAAAACCAAAACGGCGACAGTTGTGATTCGTGTGGTGCTACATACAGCCCTACCGAACTCATTAATCCGCGTTCTGTAATGTCAGGTGCAGAGCCTGTACTTAAAGATTCTGAACATTACTTTTTTGACCTGCCAGCATTTGAAGGCATGCTAAAAGAGTGGTTACACTCGGGCACTATTCAACAAGAAATGGCTAACAAGCTAGACGAATGGTTTACCGATGGCCTGCAGCAGTGGGATATTAGCCGTGATGCGCCTTACTTTGGTTTTGAAATTCCAAATGCACCGGGCAAATATTTTTACGTTTGGTTAGATGCACCTATTGGTTACATGGCGAGCTTTAAAAACCTATGTGATAAAAAAGGCATCAACTTTGATGAGTTTTGGGCTGAAGGTTCAGACGCTGAGCTTTATCACTTTATTGGTAAAGACATCATTTATTTCCACAGCTTATTTTGGCCAGCAATGTTAGAAGGCGCTAATTTTAGAAAGCCAACTAACGTATTCGCTCATGGTTTTGTTACTGTAAATGGCGAAAAAATGTCTAAATCAAAGGGTACGTTTATTAAAGCGCGTACTTATTTAGATAACTTAAACCCAGAGTACTTACGTTACTACTACGCAGCAAAATTAAGCAGCGGTATTGTTGATCTTGATTTAAACCTAGAAGACTTTGCACAACGCGTAAATTCAGACCTAGTAGGTAAAGTAGTAAACATAGCGAGCCGTTGTGCTGGCTTTATTACTAAAAAGTTTGATGGCAAGCTAAGCAGCACTATTATGCAACCAGAGCTGTTAGCAGAGTTTCAAGCGGCTGCACCTAGCATTACAACACACTATGAGAACCGCGATTACAGCCGCGCAATTCGCGAAATAATGGCGCTTGCCGACAAAGCAAACCAATTTATTGATGGCGCAGCACCTTGGGTATTAATTAAAGACGAAACTAAGCAACAAGAAGCACACGAAGTGTGTTCTCTTGGTCTTAACTTGTTCCGCGTTTTAATTACTTACTTAAAACCAGTGCTACCAGAAATGGCCGACAACGTACAAGCATTTTTAAATGACGACCTTGCATGGGACGGCGTTCAAAATGCTCTCGTAAGCCACCCTATCAATAAATTTAAACCGTTAATGCAGCGTGTTGAAATGGATAAAGTAAATAAAATGGTTGAAGAATCTAAAGAAAGCTTAGCGCCAAAAGTAACTATTGACCCTAACAGCCCACTTGCAAAAGAGCCGATTAGCGACGAAATAGAATTTGATGACTTTGCAAAAGTAGACTTACGCGTAGCTAAAATTGCTAAAGCAGAGCACGTAGAAGGCGCTGATAAACTACTTAAGCTAACACTTGATTTAGGCGGCGAAACTCGCCAAGTGTTTGCAGGTATTAAATCAGCTTACGCACCAGAGGATCTCGAAGGTAAGTTAACCGTTATGGTCGCTAACCTTAAGCCTCGTAAAATGCGCTTTGGTATGTCTGAGGGCATGGTATTAGCAGCAGGTCCTGGCGGAAAAGAAATTTATATTCTTAACCCAGATGACGGCTCAGAGCCTGGTATGCGCGTAATGTAATATTACTCATACAATAAAAACCGCTGATACATCAGCGGTTTTTTTATGGGCTTCCCTATTTGCTTTATAAGCATTATTTAAATAATATCAGTGTATTAAAATATTTTTTAGATCAACAACCATGACCAGCAACCTTGATACCCAAAGACTAAATACCAGTGCGCTAATCAAGCAATATAAGTTACTCGCAATCTTACGCTTAAAACAACAAAGCGACGTAGCTCCATTAATTGATTGCTTAGTTAATGCAGGCATAAACGCACTCGAAATCACTTCAAACACGCCTGGCTTTGAGCAAGAAATAACAAAAGCACGCGCAGCTCATAAAAACGCACTTATTGGTGCAGGCACAATAATTAACACCACCCTTGCTCAGCAAGCAATTGATGCAGGCGCGCAGTTTATTGTAACGCCAAATACCAACAAATCGGTTGTCGAACTTGCCCACCAGCACGGGTTGCCGGTATTAATGGGCGCGCTAACACCTACCGATGTAGCAAATGCAATTGAATATAAGGCAGATATTATTAAGGTATTTCCTGCGGGCAGTATGGGCGTTGGTTACTTTAAAGCATTAACAGGTCCATTTTCAGAAGCACAATTAATACCTGTTGGTGGTGTGAATTTAGATAATTTATCACAATGGTTTGAAGCAGGTGCTTGTGGCGCGGCAGTAAGTGGCGATTTTTGTAAGGTATTAAATACCGAACAAGAGCGTAGCCACCTTACCAAGCTTGTAAAAAACTATATAAGTAAACTGCCTAAATAGGCAGTTTATTTTATTTATAAAATAGCCAAATGTGTGCTCATAAAATTTGATTGGGCGCTATACAAAATTAATTACTACTAATTAATTCAGCTTTTTCAATACGCGATCTTTTCTTGGTAGGTAATAATTATCGTAATCAAGTGACACTATAACGCGTTCTGCTTTTCCTAATAACTCGTTACGCGGAATTAAACCTATTACACGCGAGTCAGCGCTATTGTCGCGGTTATCGCCCATTGCTAAGTAATAATCATCAGGAATTGTAATTGCATCAAACCCCGATAAACGTGAAGGAATATTTGCCACTCTTATCGAATGCTCTAATCCGTTTAAATTTTCAATTTTATCAAGCGAGTCTATGTTGCTTCGCTGATCTGCATAATTAAGTTTTTTACCATTAATAATGAGCTCATTATTTTCAAGCGCAACGGTGTCTCCTGGCACACCAATTACACGTTTAATTAAACGGTTATCGGCAGCTTGTGAGTCAAAAACAATAATATCACCAGCTTGTGGATCCGCTAATTTAAGTAATTTTATGTGCGTAAATGGGACGCGAATATCGTAGGCCATTTTATCGGTAAGTATTCTGTCACCTTCTTGAATTGTCGGTTTCATTGAGCCTGTTGGCACTTCGTACCAATCGGCAACAGCGCTTCTAAATACGCTCATCAGTGCAATAAATACGATAAGAGAGCGGTTATTTTTCCAAAACTTATAAACTAATTTCATGCCTATTCCCTTCAATTGAACAAGTCTTTAATTGAGTAACTATTTATATGACTTTGCTAACTAGCTGCAGTTCAATCAATGATGTAACAAAACATGTTGACTACTAATTTTAATTGATCGATTAAATTTAGAGCGTCGTAACATTTAACGAAACCAACGGGTATTAACTTAAAGGAAAATAAAATGTTTAAGAAAATTACTACTGCATTATTGTTTACAACTGCAAGCCTTGGATTTACTACAATGGCTTATGCTGATCATCATGGTATGAAAAAAGACGTTGTTGAAGTAGCCGTTGAAAATGGTTCGTTCACTACTCTTGTTGCTGCTGTTAAAGCCGCAGGTTTAGTTGAAACACTGCAAGGTAAAGGACCATTTACTATTTTTGCACCAACAGATGCTGCATTTTCTAAATTACCTGAAGGCACTGTTGAAATGCTACTCAAGCCTGAAAACAAAGACAAGCTAACGGCGGTATTAACTTATCACGTAGTGTCTGGAAAAGTGATGGGAGCCGATGTAATGAAGGTAGACAGTGCGAAAACACTACAAGGCCAATCAGTTATGGTTAAAGCCGACAGCATGGGCGTAATGATAAATGATGCTAAAGTTGTAAAAGCTGATGTAAAAGCAAGCAACGGCGTAATTCATGTTATCGACACCGTACTACTTCCAAAAGAGTAGTCATAAAAGAATAAGTCAAATAAAAAAGCATAAGTAAATACTTATGCTCTTTTATTTATTTTTGTTTCATCACATAAAAAATTATTGATTTAGTTTTTCTTTCGCTTCTTTTACTTTTTCAAAATCTAAACCAAGTTCGTCAGTCGCTTCTTTAATAAGGTGCGGTTGAGTCATTACGACTGCCATTAGTTGCTGTAGTTTTTCTGGCGGAATACCAAGCTCTTGAACAAGCGCCATTGCCATCATTGGGTTTTGAGTAAACGCTTCAAACAATGCTTTTACTTTTTCGTCGCTTACATTGTGCTCTTTAAGTATTGCTAGTATTGGATTCATTATTAAACCTTAAGTGTTTTTTATAGAGCTTAGTATATGGGCTAAACCCTAAAATTAAAGAGTTACTCTACAAGTAAAACAACTTTACCAGCATTTTCATTACGCTCTAAAATAGCATGAGCTTCGTTTGCGTCGCTCCAAGGCAATGTTTTATACAGGTTAAAGTCGTACTTTTTAGTGGCAATATCATTGTAAAAACGCGCTACAAAGTCGTCGCGCACCTGGCGTTTAAACTCAATACTACGATTTCTAAGCGTTGAGGCATGAAACGAAATACGTTTGCGTAAAAGCGCGGCAAAATCAACTTCTGCAAAACGTCCATCTAAAAATGCAAGCATTACAATTTGGCAATCCATCGCTGCAATAGCGGCATTTTTATTTAAGTAACTCCCCGAAACAGGATCTACAATTGCATTCGCTGTTAACTCATTTGCTTTCATGTATTCTACAAAGTCAGTGGTTTTGTAGTTAATTGCATGATCGGCACCGAGTTCCTTTGCGTGTTGGCATTTATCATCCGTACCGGCAGTAATAACAACGGTTGCACCTGCGCTTTTAGCCATTTGAATTGCTGCACCGCCCACACCACTAGCACCTGCATGAATAAGTGCTGTTTGCCCTTTTTGCAATTTACCAAGCTCAAATAAAGCGCCAAATGCTGTTAGGTACACTTCGCTTATTGCAGCCCCCTCTGCCATTGTTACATCATCGGGTAATTCCATAAGCTGCTTTGCATCAACGGCTACATATTCACTGTAAGCGCCGCCTGAGCACAAGGTAAAAACACGTTTATTAAGCCAAACTCTATCAACTTTACCGCCAATATCACTAACAACACCAGCGCATTCTAAACCTAAAATTGGACTATCTCCCGCAGGAGCCGGGTATTTTCCTTGACGCTGCATGCTATCTGCACGGTTCACACCTATAGCTTCTACTTTTACGAGTACTTCATGGCTCTTTAAAACCGGTTTTTCGGTTTTATTAAATGCAAGATTGCCATCTTCATGAGAAATATATTTCATTGTCGCTCCAAGTTTAAAAACTGTAATAACATATAGATGGGGATGAACACAGATTCAAACAACCTCAAAATCGCCAACTTTGTTTATAAGGATAAACATCGGGTAGATAGCCATTATGTATTTGTTGCTGGCAGCCTTGCCAAAATGGCGCTAAAAACAAATGACTGTGCTCGTTATTAAAATAGTTAAACGCAAGTTCGTTAGCACTAAAAAACACCTTAAATTGGCTCGGAAATATATCATTTTCGGCTATATCAAAATACGAGTGACTACTTAGCTCTTCAAGTGCATTTTGGGTTTGTGGCACCTCTCTAAAGTTGCAATCGGTCAGTGGGCAAATTTCGTCAAAGTCGTAAAATACCACTCGCCCCCATCGCGTTACGCCAAAATTTTTCATTAGCATGTCGCCCGGAAATATATTAGCGCCGGCTAACTCTTTAATTGCTTTACCGTAATCATGCATCACTCTTTCTAAGGTTTTGTTATCGCATTGGTTAATATACAAATTAAGTGGGGTCATTTTACGCTCAACGTAAACGTGCTTTAAAATAAGTGCCTTGCCCGATATAACCATACTGCTACCAATTTGGCTTTTCATCTGCTCAAGCAGCTCGTCGCTAAAACGGCTTAAATCAAACGCTAAATATCTAAATTCGTGTGTGTCTACCAAACGACCAACCCTATCGGCTTGTTTTACAAAGTTATACTTTTCTTTCACTTGTGCTTTGGTGGCTGTTTTTGGCGCACTAAATTTGTCTTTAATTACTTTATAAACGTAATCTAGCCCTTCAATAGTAAATACCAGCATTACCATACCTGGCGTCCCTGGTGCTGTAACATACTTAAAGTTGGCTGGACTATTTTTAGTCGTATCAACCTTGTGTCGATAAAACTCAGTTTTGGCGTGCTTTATAAAACCAATGGCGTTAAATAACTCAAAGCGTTGTTTATGTGGCATTAACACACTTAAGTAATCTACATAACGAGCGGGCTTATCGGTATCAACCATAAAATAGGTGCGTGCAAAACCAAATAATAAACTTAATTGATCGGCGCCCATCATTACAGCATCAAGCTTTAGTCCCTCATCGGTATTTAAAATAGCGATAGCAAAAGGCATATTGTCGCCATTTTTAGCAATGCAGCGCCCAATTAAATAACAGGCTTTGTTTCTAAAAAATAATGAGTTGGCGTATTCAATATACCAATCGTTTAAATTTATAAGTTCGTACACCTGTTTGCATTGCTGCTTAGAGCCTTGCATTAACGTACTTTGTAATGTGGCTACATCGCGTTCTAAATGACTAAACGGCACTCTAAATACTTGATTAGTGATAAGCGTTTTAACGGCGTTATTAAACCCATTATGTAGCGATACCCTGCTCACTAAGCTTTCATAAGAGCGTGGCTCACTACGATACTTTGCTTTTAATACAAACAAATGCACAGTACGAATTTTTTTATCGTCCCAAATTGCGCCAAACGTTGAGTTAAAAAAGGTATGCGCAATAGGTTTATTTTCGTGATTTTCTACCATATCGCCATAAATATTTTTAGCTAACTGCCACGTTTGCGGGCAAGTAAGTTCAGCATAAGCAATAACTCTGACGGCTTCACTCACGTTTTTAACTTCGCGCTCATACACCTGTAAACGTTCACGCATAGCACTTTGTACACTGTGATACTGTCGTTGCTCAAACCGGCTTTGTGCACCCAGTGTAATATTTAAAAATTGCGAAAACATCGCCTCAAATCCAGCAAAAACAGATCGTGCAAGCTTACTGGCTACAACGTGTTGTAGCGCATTATTAGATTGATTTGTTAGCTTATTTTGCATAAATACAGCACTTATATTGATGCCAGTTATGGCGGTTATTTTTTATTAATGGTTTACACCTTAGCAAGCAGGCTTTAATTTAGATAATTAATAAAGCATATAAATAGAATTTATTGGGCGTATTGACCTTTCGAGGTTAATTTTGCAGCCGTGTATTTGGTTTTTAAGCAAGGCAAAGTACATGTAGTGTTGTGACTCCCCATAAATGTACTTTAACGCTATATAAAGGCCAAATACACACTGCCCATAGGGTTCTTTCTAGGGACAATTAACTCTTTGTTGCCTACATGGATGTAGGTAAGGGGCGTGAGCAGGACGCGGAAGCTTTGCTCGATTTTTACTTAGCCCACTAGGTGGCAAACCTCGCGCCGCGATTAAATCGCCCCTAGATTGAACAAATTTCAACCCTGAAAGGCCAACACGCCCATATGAATATAAGAAATGTCGATCTTAACCTTCTCGTTTATTTAAATGTGTTAATAGATGAAAAAAGTGTGTCAAAAGCTGCAAATAAACTTGCTCTTACGCAACCGGCTATGAGTAATGCGCTAAAACGTTTGCGCGATTTATTTGACGACCCGCTACTTGTGCGTGCCGCAGGCTCTATGACGCCAACGGCAAAGGCACTTGCATTAAAGCCTGAAGTTGAGGCCCTATTAAAAATGGCTGAAGCTATTACGCAGCCTAGTGAGCAGTTTAACCCTACAACCGCTGAAGTTACCTTTAGAATAATGGCAAACGACTATATAGAGTCGACCTTAATAGCCCCTTTTATAACGGCGCAGCTTAGTAAAAACCCCGGTATTAATTTTGATGTATTGAGCCCAAGCGACGTAAACCTACAAGACATGGAAAAAGGCACTATAGATTTAGCTATAAACCGCTTTAACGGTCTCCCTCGCTCGTTTCATCAGGCCAGTGTTTGGCGCGATAACTACTGTTGTTTAACGCATCCTAAAAATACATTTTTACAACATTCAGGGTTAGACGACTACTTACAAAAAGAACATATTTGGGTAAACCGTGCAGGCTGGGGACCAGAGGCCGCTGTTACTAATAAATCAGGTAAGCAAAAATTAGGCTGGGTAGACGAAGCGCTTTGGCAACTAGAGCAAACCCGTAAAATACGTGTTTTTACTCGCCACTACATGGTCGCAAGCCTGCTTTGCCAATCAGAGCAACTTATTGCCACCCTACCGCGCAGGCAAGCTAAGTTATTAACTTCTCATACTGATTTAGTAATCAGCCCTGTGCCATTTCAAATAGTGCCTATTGAGGTAAAAATGATATGGAGCCCGCTACTACACCACGCGCCTGCACACCAATGGTTAAGGCGTGAATTATTAGCGTTTGCTAAAACGATTGCAGATAGGTAATTAAGAGCAAACCTTTGATTAGTACTCAAGAGCCTAATGAGAGTGCCTGTGCTATGTACTGAATCATCTTATTTTGAGCTAATAGCTTGGTTAGCATTTTAAATACATTGAGTTAAAAACTACCTAATGAAAAAGCTAGAACTCAAATACAATGTTCGCTGAAGAATTGAATCAAAATAGGTACTGCGTTATTCTTAATTAGTAATATAAAGTCAATAACTTTAGATACTCGTTATCAATAACCTAAGACATATTAAAAAATGGAATTTTATGTACCAATACCTATATTTGAAGTGTTCACTTATAATGAGCAAGGTCACCAAAATTAGCTTTCTTCCTTTCTCTAAAGTTGAAACTGATAATTTAAAAACCCTCTTATTTACTGCACGACTTTTTGTTTATATAGCTCTTGCATACTTTTTGAATGGGTTAGGTACTTTTTTATATGATGTTCATGAAGTTGTTAATTTATACAACTTTGAACAAACTTGGAGCGTAATATTTACAAATATTCATCAGACTCTACTGTTGAAAAAATTATTATGGGAGATGTTATTTAGCGCTGCTATATTAGCGACTGGAGGTATATTGGCTGCAATAGTTTCATTCGAGTTTAAATATGAAAGTAAAAGTGACTAACCTCAAGTCTTTGCTACATTAAAATAAACTTAATCGGATTATAAAAATACCATTAAATAACAACAATTTAAAAACCTTGCTGTGTAAGTGTTATTTAAGAGCCTTTTAAGGAAGATTATTATAAATATTGATTACTCTGCTTATTCACTTAGTGAATTAAACGAAGCAATTGAAAGTATTGACTCACATAAATATCCAGAGAACTACAAACGCCTTAAAGATGAATTAGCTAAACCAAGTCGTACTGAGCCAAAAGCTGCGCAACAAATAGTAATAGCTAAAAAGAACACTAAGAAAACAAGTAAAGCGCTCCTGTGTATTGTTCTAGGTTTGTTTATTCTTTTGCGCAGCTATTTTAATTACGAAAGTGGTGTTATTTATAAGAGATACAATGAGCCGGCAGTGGCATCTTTAGAAAATAACCCGAAAAAGTTTTATTTATTTCTTTTTTTCACAATTAGTGCCGGAGGTTTTATTACGGCATATGGTATTCATGCTTTATTTTCTAAAAAAGAAGACAATGATAAACAAACTTAATAATAAGAATAACGATACTGCAAATAAAATTTTTGCTGTCTTTCAAAAATCCTATGCTATTGAGGCTAAACTGATCGGCGCGCATAACTTCCCTCCTTTAACACGTAATACTGAAGATATTAAAAAATCAGAAACAACCTTTTATGGCTACAGCGAAAATGAATGTTTAGTAGCTGTTATTGAAGTAGATACAAACAACGAGTGTTTAGATATTTGTAGTTTAACCGTTGATCCTAGCTATTTTAAAAAAGGTATCGCAAGTAAGCTAATAAATTATGTTCTAGCAATCGGTGATTTATCTCATGCAAGAGTTGAGACTGCAGTTGCTAATACTCCTGCAATAAGTTTATATAAAAAGCATGGTTTCGTGGAATTCAAAAGATGGACTCCTTCACATGGTATTGAAAAACTGGCTATGTCGGTCGTAATTTAAATCAGTATTTCAAAATAGGTAATTTATAAATGGATAGTGCATCAATAATTGCGTGGAGTGTTTTGTTTGGCGGCATAGGTATTGGCTACCTTACTTACGGGCGAAGAAAAAAAGCCGTAGTGCCACTTTGTATTGGTTTGTCATTATTGGTTTTTCCGTACTTTATGACCAGTGTTAGCATGCTGTTGATTGTAGGCGCTATTTTAGTGGCTATTCCCTACTTTATTAAAATTTAACATTGTTATTGCTATTGTGACGGCTAAATAAAATACACGCGAAAAATAAAAAAGCGCCACGGTATTCAACTTTGGGAAAATACCGTGGCGCTTTTGGAAATCGTCGATATAGGAATCTACCTACAGTGTATTATTAGCAAGCTTAGTACCAACTTCATAAAATAATTAAAATTCAATAAAAACAATTAACTAAGATTCCTTCTTTATTCCTCAACTCCTCCCCTTGTTCCAGTTTTGTGCACACTTTCACCGCATTGCACCAAATTAATTAGTATTATTTAGATATGTTTTCTATTTTTTATTTAGTTTTAAAACTTACTATTGATAAAATCAATATCAGTTATTGAAAACAACAATTTTATTAATAATACACTTAGCGCTAGAGTGAAGTTAAGCCAACAAACTAAGAGTAATTATTATGACAACAACTTCTTTCACACGCCAAGACGGATTATTCATCGATGCTAACTTGCATCAGTTCATTGAAGAGCAGTTATGCACTAAGGCTAACACCACTGAAACTTACCAAGCGTTAGCTACTTTAGTTGACGAGTTTGGTTGTAAATGCCGTAAAACAAAGCATCAACCAGATGATGTATTAGAAGTTGATACATTATTAAATGCATACCAACTTAAAAATCATCCACTTTGCCATGTTGATGCACAAACTACGGAAGCCGTTTTAGACGAGTATTGCTGCCAGGTTCCTGCAATTATTGTTGTTGCGTTAATGGATACGCTTAGTGGTACACAGTGCGATGAACCCCAAGCACACGAGATTTACCATCGTGCAGCGCAGTTAACCGACCGCCCTTGTATGCACAGAGTAAAAACTGCCTCAGCAGCTTAATAATGGATGTATTTAAAAGTGCTCGATAACCTTCTTTGCAAAGCCAGTACAAGTTAAGGTTGTTGAGTTATCGCTCTGCTCTTGCGCTAAATCAAAGGTTACTTCACCGCTTTTAAATGTTTGCTCTAACGCATTTTCTATGAGTAATGCGGCTTCGTCCCACCCCATAAATTTAAGCATTAATACCGCACTTAAAATACTACTGCTGGGGTTTGCTTTATTTTGCCCTGCTATACGTTCAAACGTGCCGTGTGTAGGCTCAAAAAATGCGACATCGTTATTTAAATTTGCAGCAGGCATTATGCCAACACCACCAACTTGTGCACTGAGCATATCCGCTAAAAAGTCACCATTTTGATTAGTCGTCACCACTACATCAAATTGCTCTGGATGCATTAAACATTGTTGCAGCATGTTGTCAGCTATGACTTCTTTAATAATTAAGGGCGATTGGTGTGCTCGCTCTATTTGCAACCAACGCCCATTTTCATGTGCAGCGGCATTAAACTCGTTTTGTGCAAGTGCAAACCCCCAACGCTTAAATGCCCCATCGGTAAATTTAAGTACATTACCTTTGTGTACTAGCGTTAATGATTCACTATCGTTTTTAAGTGCATAGTTAATTGCAAAACACATTAGTCGCTCAGAGCCTTCTTTAGATATATTTTTAATACCAATTCCGCACTCTTGTGAAAACCTTAGGCGGGTTACGCCCATTTCCTCACATAAAAAATCGAGCATTTTTTCGCTTTCTACACTGCCTGCTTGCCACTCAATACCTGAGTACACGTCTTCGCTGCTATCACGAAGCACTGTTATGTTTGTTAAGAAAGGGTTTTTTAAAGGAGAAGGGAGCGCACTAAAGCCTTTTATAGTGCGCATATTTACAAACAAATCCATTTCTTGCCTGAGTGCAACATTAAGAGATCGAAAGCCACCACCCAGCGGTGTGGTTAACGGCCCTTTTATGGCAATTTTACAGGCACGTACCGCGTTAATTGTTTCTTGTGGAAACCAATCACCGTCATACAGCTTTGCGGCCTGCTCGCCATTATAAACCTGCATCCAATGAATTTTCCGTGCGCTTTTATAACAATGTTCAATTGCACTATCAACAACATGGCGCATTACCGGCATAACATCTAGCCCCACGCCATCGCCATCAATAAAAGCAATGATAGGTTCTAACGGTATTTGCCAGTGTCCTTGTGCATCAATAGTGATATTTTGGCCGTGCTCAGGAACTTGAATATGCTGATACGTCATGGCTAAACCTAACTTAAAATAACGATTAATTGATTAAACCATGCTTAGCTAGGAGTGTCTGTATTTGTACTTTTATAGTTACTATCATTTTAAAAAATAAAGAATTAGGCGTGATTATTTATCCATTTAGTTGGTCTTGTATATTAGAATTTTCGTACCAGTTATTAAATTACAGTGGAGCATTTTAATGAAATTCTTTTTTGTACTGCTACTATTAATCAGCTCTTTTAACGTATTAGCGGTTGAAGTAGTCATACATAACCTTAGCTCGCTCTCAAGTAATGCTCAAAAAACAGTGTCTACATGGGTTAATCAAAGTGCTGAAAAAACACAAAATACACTGGGACCTTTAAAACAAACCACATTGCCTATTTATTTAAAACCGCAATACTTTGCTTTTGAGCCTGTACCTTGGGCTACAGTTAAGCGCAATAACCCCGATGGGCTTGAACTACATATAGATCGCTATGCCAGTTTAAATGCATTCACTAAAGATTGGACGCTATACCATGAACTTTCGCATTTATATTTGCCGCTACTTCCCTACTCCGGTTTTTGGCTAAGCGAGGGTTTTGCTAGTTACATGCAAAACGTAATAATGCGTGACAGCGGTATAATTACCCAGCCGCAATTTGTACAACGTTTAAATGCAGGATTTGATCGTGCCCGCCTGCAAACTAAAACTAAAACACAGCCACTTAATAAGCTCTCTGCTGATATGTGGAAACAACAAGCCCAGCAACGTGTTTATTGGACAGGTGCGGCTTTTTTTGCACAGGCCGATTTGGAGCTACAAAAACAAGGTTTATCTGTCGCGGGTATAATAAAACAGTATCAAGTATGCTGTAGACCCGCTCGATCTAGTGCGAAAACCTTTATAAAAGAGTTAGATAAGCTATCCGGTAGTAGCGTTTTTACAACGCTGTATGCAAAATATAATACCCGCACCGATTTTCCTGATATTAGTAAAGAGCAGCTAAACACGCTTTAACGGCTGCTCAGTTTTATATAGTTACTATATTCAACAAGCCCTTGCGCATTAAAATTGGTTGAGTACTCGTTCATAAAACCATGCAAAAAATTGGTTTTATAGCACTTAACATCCGCTTTGGTGCTTAAAGCTTTAATAACTTCATCAACATTAAAGTGACTCTCACTTGCTGGAAATATGAACTCACAGGGTACTTTTGCACTTAAATTTAAGTTATGTCTAATTTGCGACGGATAAAAGCCAATTAACTTTTTAAGGTGTGTATTGCCTGTTAATAACTGTGCCCGCCATGCTGCACTTGCCCCTGCACTAAAAGCAATACACGTCGTTGGCAATTTTAAACTCTCAAAGCATTTTTGAAGTTTGTCGGTGTATTTATCATGGCCACACTGCTGTATAAAATTGTTGTAACTATCTTGTTCACTTTCAATGGCTTGATACTTGTTATTGTAAGGGTCAACAATAACTAAATTTGAACTAATTGCCTGTGATAACCTCCTTAAAGCAGGGGTTAAACCATAAATATCACTCACTATTAGGTAATTCATACTTATCCTTTGGTAACTAAAAACGGGCTTTGTAAGCAGTTGATAAGATTTATTATAAATATTTTTACAAAAATAGCTTGCACACAATTTATATATAAGTTACCTTCCCTCTCTGGTTTAAAGAAACCGCCGCGGTTAACCATTTACCCTGATCCAGTAAGCCCCGCAAAACGTATATTTGAAAGCTAAGTTATTGTACGGCGAGAACCCCTTGAATAATACCGAGATGATTTTTTACTATCATCGCAAAAGTGTCATAAAGATCGTCAACACTGTAATGAAGCTAAACACAACATCGTTAATTTATTAACTGCAATTTGCTATAAAAATATAGCGCAGAATAAATAACAAGAATAAAGTGAGTTTTATTATGTCTTATAAATATAATGGGTCTATGATCCAAATCGCACATCCAGTGCAATCAATTTCAGTAAACAAACATCGTGTAATCTTTAGTGATACACAAGGTTTAAAAAATGCATTGTTTCAAAAAGCGAGTGATGCACGCCAGTTTGTTAAGTGGCTAAAAGCTAACTAAGCAACACATAACTTTAATTGCCCTTTTATTATTGCAATTATTGATAAGATATTATGCCAGCCTCGTTGCTGGCATTTTACTTTTTAGCTCTTTATTGGTTACAATAGTTTTACAATAATAATTACTGGCAGCTGTTGTAATGCTCCGTATATTTTTAACTTTCTTACTTTTTTTCTGTCTGACCTCAATAGGCAATGCTAGAACCATAAACTGGCTAGCGCACGACTTTGCACCCTATTATATTTTAAATGGTCAATATCAACACCAAGGCCGTGACGAAAGCATAATTTATTTACTTGAAAAACAACTTCCTAATATTACCTTTAACCGCATGCTTATCCCCTCAGGTAAGGTAATCCAAGAGCTGTCTAATACTTCAAATAATGTTTGTGCGTTATCGCTTTATAAAAATGATTACAGAAAAGAGCATATTTATTTTACAGACGAAAGCTCAACAACGGGCCTCTCGCCTTCAATAGCAATGCACAAAAGGCTCGCCAAAGCGCTAAATATAGCGGAATCAAAAGAAGTATCACTATTAGATTTAATACAAGATAAAAAACTAACTCTTGGGATCTCTATGAGCCGCTCTTATGGCCAAGAGATAGATACATTGATAAACAGTACGCCTAATATAGATTTAGTAATTAGACCCACTCGCGATAGCCTAGCGAGCCTCACATATATGCTTAACCTAAAACGAATTGATATTTTGCTGGGTTACCCAAGCGAGCATTACTATTTAGCTAAATCAATGCACTTTGAAGAGAACTTAACGCAGCGTCCATTAACCGAATCACCTGCGTTAAGTTATGGTTTTATTGGCTGTACTAAAAACGAGCAAGGCGCAGAAAACATTGCTACTCTTAATAAGCAGCTTAAAGTTATTAAAAAAACGCAGGCTTATAATGATTTACTCATGCGCTGGTTGCCCGAGCATTTAAGGCCGCTATTACAGTCACGTATTAATAGCGCAAAATAAGCAAATTCGAAGTCGCTTAATTTGAGTTTCTGTTAAGCAAAAAAAACGCCACAGTAAGTGGCGTTTTTATATTTAATAATGGTATTACTGACGAACGCCTTCTATTGATAAAATAATATCAACATGAGTAGATGCAGGTCCTAAGTTATAATCAATACCGTAATCGGTAAGTTTAAGGCTGGTTTCGCCCTCAAAACCTACGCGGTAGCCGCCCCACGGATCTTTACCTTCGCCCACTTTATCTATTTCAAAGGTAATAGTGTTAGTTACGCCGTGCAGCGTAAACTCACCGGTTACATCAGCCTCTTCGCCGTCTTCATCAAATTTAATACTCGTGCTTTTAAATGTCGCTTTTGGGTATTTATCTACATTTAAAAAATCTTTACCATGTAAATGCTTATCGCGCTCTGCATGGTTAGAGTCAAGACTTGTGGTATCAATGTTTACCATAATTTTTGACGTATTAGGGTTTTTAGCATCGTAGCTAAATGTGCCGTCAAAAGTATTAAAACGACCATATAACCAGCTGTAACCTAAGTGTTTAATTTTAAAGTTAACAGATGCATGCCCGCCTTTTGTATCAATTACATAATCAGCTGCATTGGCGGCTGTTGCCGATAACATCATTGCAGCCGAAACGGCTGTGCTTACTAATAATTTTTTCATTTTAATCATCCTTTAATGGTTTGATCATTCTAATTAAGGTTTTATCTTTATCGATAAAGTGATGTTTTAACGCCCCTAGTGCATGCAATACTGCAAACCCGATTAATGTGCACGCGCCGTAATAATGTACTTTTCCTGCAATATCGGCTTGGTCATCAAAGGCAAAATCAAGCGCTGATACGTTAAATAAAGTAAATACTTCTATTGGACGCCCGTCTGCGGTTGATATTAAATACCCTGCAACAACAATAACAGCCAAAATAATATACATAGCAATATGCGCCGTATGCGCTAATTGGTTCATGCCTTTACTCTCACCTAATGGTTTAGGTTGTGTAGATAAAGCACGCCATAAAATTCTAAATAAAAATACGGCCACAAGCGTAATACCAATACTCTTATGTAAATCGAGTGAACCTTTATACCAGCTATCGTAATAAGTAAGCTCAACCATATATAAACCTAAACCAAACAGGCCAAAAATAGTTAGCGCCATGAGCCAATGTAAAATAATGGCGACAAGTCCGTAAGATGAAGGTGTATTTTTAAACATGTGTAACGTCCTATAATGCAATGACGTTACAATATAGTGCAAAGAGGTAAATGAAAATAACATTTACAAACACTTTACGTGCGTATACGCACAGAACTTTATTATTTAAAGTCAGTTTTGCAAATAGATGATTAGACAGATAAGTTTATAGGGTGGATTGTTCGCTTAAGCTGACATAAATTAAGCTCTCAGGGCTTACTTGCAAACAAGTAACAAGTCCTTCTTTAATAAGCTCAAGCATAGCTATAAAACTAACCACTACACCACTTCGCCCTTCATTTGGGGTAAAAAGCGCATTAAATACCACTGCCGAGTTTGCTTGCGATAGTTGCTGTAATATTTGGCTCATTCTCTCACGGGTTGAGAGTACTTCAGCAGTAATTTGATGATGCTCAAACGTTTTTGCTCGCGCCATAACTTCACTCAACGCTAGCATTAAGTCTTTAAGTTCAATATCGGGGAGATTTTGACTTGTATCTTCACTTATTGGCATAGCGGCATGCGCTATAAAAATATCACGACCAACACGGGGAATATCGTCGAGGTTTTCGGCGGCTTGTTTAAACAGCTCATACTCTTGCAGGCGTTTAATAAGCTCAGCGCGAGGATCTTCTTCCTCTTCAAGCTCTTCGTGTACAGGTAATAATAAGCGCGACTTAATTTGCGCAAGTAACGCAGCCATTACTAAATATTCGCCAGCAAGTTCGAGTTGAAATTCTGTCATCATTTCTACATAACTTACGTACTGCTCTGTAATACTAAAAATAGAAAGTTCGAGCACATCAAGCTTATGCTTTTTAATTAAATAGAGCAGTAAATCGAGCGGGCCTTCAAAGGTTTCTAATATTATTTCGAGCGCATCGGGTGGGATGTATAAATCTTCAGGTTTATCTACAACCGCTTTTCCATGCAAAAAAGCCAGTGGCAGCTTTTGCTGCACTGGCTTTTCACTATTTTTTGTATTCGCAGTACTTTCGCTCATTACTTATTATTCAAATGGGCTTGTATCACCACAGCCAACACGCAAAATCTTGACTTCATCTTCCGACAAATCGATTACCGTGGTTGCTTGCTCAGCTAAGTGGCCACCGTGAATAATTAAATCAACGTGTTTATCTAATCGCTCTAATATTTCATCAGGATCTGATTCTGTAAACTGCTCACCTGGTAAAATTAAAGAACACGACATTAACGGCTCACCAAGTTCGGCAAGCAATGCACAAGCAATTGGGTGCTCAATTACACGCATGCCAATGGTTTTTTTCTTGTCGTTTAATAAACGTTTAGGGACTTCTTTTGTGCCTTTAAAAATAAAGGTATAAGGCCCTGGCGTATTATTTTTAATGAGTCTAAATAGCTGATTATCTACGCGTGCATAAGTAGATAACTCCGATAAATCACGGCAAACTAGCGTAAAATTATCGTTTTTTTCAATACCACGAATACGCTCTATGCGCTCTTTGGCTTGCTTATTACCAATGTTACAACCGATGGCGTAGCCCGAATCTGTTGGGTAAACAACAACGCCGCCTTGTTTAATAATATCAACGGCTTGACTAATTAGTCTCGGTTGCGGGTTATCAGGATGAATATGAAATAATTGACTCATGTTAATGCCCCTTCTTCTCCTTCCCAAGCTTGCCAAACACCTTGGCAATCTTTTGGTAGGTATAAATTTTTGCCAAGCTCTAAATAGCTTGTCGGAAAATGAAAATCAGACCCTTGCGAGCAAAGTAGTTCGTACTCACGGCTGAGTTCACCTAAAAATTGACGTTCGCTTGGCGCCTGTTGAGGTTGTGCAACTTCCATTGCGTCCCCTCCTACACTTTTAAATTCTACTAATAATTTGCGTAGCCACTTGTTTGACATTTGATAGCTACTTGGATGCGCAAGTACAGCAACACCACCAGCGGCATGTATGGCCTCAATAGCGGTTTGCATGGTGCACCAGCAACTTGGTACGTAGCCTGTTTTGCCACGCCCTAAGTACTTTTTAAAAACACCCGGGAAATTTTTAGCAACACCACGCTCAATAAGGGCGCGTGCAAAATGTGCACGCGTTATTTGCGCGTCTTTTGCCAGCTCTTTAGCTTGCTCGTAAATGCCATCAAAGCCATTTTTTGCAAGGCGAACACCAATCTCTAGTGCACGCTCTTCTCGCTTTTGCTGCTGAGCTGATAATAAAGAGGTAAGGTCAATATTATTAATATCAATATTTAAACCTACAATATGAATTTCGAAGCTTTCCCATTTAGTAGACACTTCTGTACCCGTTATTAATGAAAGCGGTAAGTTTTCGGTTTTAATAAATTGCTGCGCAGGCTTAATAGCCGCCACAGTGTCATGATCGGTAATAGCAAACACATCAATATTTTTATCAACAGCGCGATGCAATAATTCTTCAACCGTTAAACGCCCGTCTGAATGTGTGGTATGGCTATGTAAATCATATTTTATCAAAAGAAAACTGCTTAAAATTAAGGGTTACTGGTGTTTATGTAAGTATAACAACTTTTTTGACTAAATTGTTTTAAATAAACACTTGACACAAAAGCATAAGATACGTTTTACTGTAGCCACTTTCAGACACATTAAGAATTAACAATAATGATCAATTCAAATTTAAACACTATTTGGTGGTGGCACTCGTAATTATCGGGTGATGAATTGTCGTGTCTAACAAAAATTCAAAACCCGCAACTATGCGGGTTTTTTTATAACTAAATTTTACGAAACGTATACGTTAAAAATATTTAATAAATTTTGAGGCAGAAAAACATGAATAACGGTCTTACTCTTACACATCGTTGGTGGTGGCGCCTGATATAGCGGGACGGTAATGATCTGTTTGTAATTTAGATATCGTTATTCAAACCCCGCATTGCTAAAGCATTGCGGGGTTTAATTTTTTGAGGGAATGAGGTTTGATTTTTAGTCATATAACTACCACACCAGGCGAAGTAACAAGCATTACGCAAGTACGCGACTATATTAGTAGTCCTCTTGCATTATACGCGGCACTTGATAAGCCTAACTCACTACTGCTTGAATCGGCTGAGATTGATTCTAAAGACAGTGTAAAAAGTTTAATTTTAGTCGACTGTGCATTGCGCATTGTATGCCAAGGTAAAACAGTCACTATTACTGCTCAATCTAATAATGGGCAACAGCTACTTAGCTACTTGCAGGCAAATGTTAAAAGCTGTGATGCCACTTTAGACGACGCAACACTTACCCTGTGTTATTTAGACACTAGCGGCGATACTGACGAAGCGAGTAAACTAATTGCAGATAACGCATTTAGCGCTCTGAGAACTTGTATTAACAGTATTAAAAGCACAACTAACAATCCATTTTCGTTATTTTTAGGCGGTGTATTTGCCTACGATATGGTAGCAAACTTTGAGCAGTTAAGTGATGTACCTGATGGCGAAAACACCTGCCCAGATTACGTATTTTATTTAGCCGAAACCTTAGTTGTTATTGATCATCAAAAACAAACAACCGAACTCATTGGTAATGTATTTAACGGCCCAGACGTACACGCAAATTGCTTTGAAGTAGGTAAAGAGCTAGAGCGCTTAAATACGCTGTGCGATAACGCTTCAGAATTTAGTGCAGATATGCAAAGTGGACAATGTGAGGTAAGCGTTGATATAGACGATGACACATACTGCGAGCAAGTAATTAAGCTTAAAAAGAATATTGTAGACGGTGATATTTTTCAGGTAGTGCCGTCGCGTACATTTTCACTACCTTGTCCTGACGCTTTGCATGCTTATAGCCAGCTTAAAAAGCAAAATCCAAGTCCGTATATGTTTTATATGCGCGATGAAGACTTTGCTTTATTTGGCGCATCGCCTGAATCAGCACTTAAATACACAGTGCAATCTCAGCAAGTTGAAGTATACCCAATTGCTGGCACTCGCCCACGCGGCAAATTTGCTAATGGGCAAATAAACCCAGACCTAGACAGCCGCATTGAACTTGAACTTAGGAACGATCAAAAAGAGCGCGCCGAGCATTTAATGCTTGTCGATTTAGCCCGTAACGACGTAGCACGTATTAGTGTTGCAGGTACTCGTTTTGCCAAAGAGCTATTAAAAGTAGACCGTTATTCACAGGTAATGCATTTAGTGTCACGCGTTGTTGGCACACTAAAACCCGAGCTTGATGCACTGCACGCTTACCAAGCATGTATGAACATGGGCACGCTTGTTGGTGCACCAAAGGTTCGTGCTGCTGAGCTTGTTCGTCAAACTGAAGGGAAACGCCGTGGCAGCTATGGCGGCGCAGTTGGTTACTTAACCGGTGATGGCGCAATGGATAGCTGTATTGTTATTCGCTCAGCTTTTGTTAAAAATAATAAAGCGTATGTGCAAGCAGGTGCCGGTGTGGTGTTTGACTCAGATCCTATTTCAGAAGCAAACGAAACTCGCGCTAAAGCACAAGCGGTTATCACCGCCATAAAATCTACGTATAAGGCGGTATAAAATGAGTAAAGCGAATCCTATTAAAATCTATTTTTTAGATAACTTTGACTCATTTACATATAACTTAGTTGATGAGCTAACGATGCTTGGCTGCGAACTGGTTGTTTACAGAAACAACATTAGCGCTGAGGTTATTTTTAACAAAATGCGTCAAGAGCAAGGCCAAGTGCTATTAGTACTTTCGCCAGGCCCCGGAACACCAAGCGATGCAGGCTGTTTAATGGAGCTTATTGAACTCTCTAAAGGCCACTTCCCTATGCTGGGTATTTGTTTGGGTCAACAAGCGTTAACCCAAAGCTATGGCGGAGTAATCGGTCACGCGGGTGAAACCGTACATGGTAAGTCTTCAATTATTAATTTAGGCGAGCATCCTGTATTTGATGGTATGGGCAATACAATGCCTGTAGCACGTTACCATTCATTAATGGCAACAAAAGTGCCTGATAATATTGAGGTTATTGCCCAGTACGAAGATATCCCTATGGCTATTTATCATCATGGTGACAACGCATTGGGTTACCAGTTTCATCCAGAATCAATACTAACGCCAAACGGCGCAATGCTACTTCAGCAAAGTGTCGCTTACTTAACACGCGCTAAATAAAAGAGGACATTATGAGTACACAACCAGAACAACCCATAAATGTTCAACACGCTATTGAGCAACTAATTACTGGGCAATCATTAAGCTACGCAGACGCCAAAGCACTTTTTGATGAAGTAATGCAAGGTAATATGAGTGAAATTGAGCTAACCGCCCTACTTATAAGCCTTAAAATTAAAGGCGAAGTAAGCGATGAAATTGCAGGCGCTGCAGCCTCAATGCGCGAAAACGCCGTTGCTTTTACTACCAGCAGTACGCAACTTGCCGATAGCTGTGGCACTGGTGGCGATGGTTCAAACACAATTAATATAAGTACAACGGCTGCAATTGTTGCCGCTGCTGCCGGTATTAACATGGTAAAACATGGTAATCGCAGTGTATCGAGTAATTCAGGCTCAGCCGATTTACTCAAAGCCCTGGGCATTAATATAGATATGAGCCCAGAGCAAGCAGCAAAATGTCTTGAGCAAACCAATTTTACCTTTTTGTTTGCACCGCACTATCACAGTGGCGTACGCCATGCGATGGGCGTACGAACATCGCTTAAAACACGCACTATTTTCAATATTTTAGGTCCGCTTGCTAACCCTGCTGCACCTGAAGTGCAATTACTCGGCGTCTATAACGAAGCGTTGTGTATGCCAATGGCACAAACACTTAAAACCCTTGGCACAAAGCGCGCTATGATTGTTCACGGCTCGGGCACTGACGAAATAGCCCTACACGGCCCAACAACGGTAGTTGAGCTAAATAATGGCGAGATTACGCAGTACACACTAAACCCAAGCGACTTCGACCTTGCAAACTATTCACTTGAACAACTCGCTGGTGAAGGCCCACAATACAACGCAAATGCTAGCCTCGCCATCTTGCAAGGCAAAGGCACAGATGCACATAATGCTGCTATTGTGGTTAACGTAGCTGCCCTTTTATACCTAACAGGTAAAGCAGAAACGTTAAAAGAAGGAGCAAAACAAGTACAAACATTATTAAGTTCAGGGCAAGCCATGAACACACTAAGTGCAATTATTGAGGTAAGTAATGGCTAATGTATTAGACAAAATTGTTGCTGATAAAAAATTAGAACTAATTGAGAGAAAAGCTGCACGTCCGCTTGAAAGCTTTAAGCATCTTGCAGTGCCTACAAGTCGTAGCTTTTATAAAGCACTTGCAGCACCTGGCACTCAGTTTATTTTAGAGTGTAAAAAAGCATCGCCTTCAAAAGGGTTAATTAGAAACCCATTTGATTTAACTGAAATTACTTCAGTTTATAAAAAATATGCTACCTGCATGAGTGTGTTAACTGATGCTAAATATTTTCAAGGCAGCTTTGACTATCTTGAATTTGTTCGCAGCCAAGTAGAACAACCGCTTATCTGTAAAGACTTTTTTATAGACGAGTACCAAGTGTATATGGCACGTATTTATGGTGGTGACGCTATATTACTGATGCTTTCGGTACTCGATGACGAAAGCTATAAAGCACTGCATGCTGTTGCCGATTCACTTAATATGTCGGTGTTAACCGAAGTAAGTAATGAAGAAGAAGTACACCGCGCACTTGCGCTTGATGCACAAATTATTGGTATTAATAACCGCGATTTACGCGATTTAAGCACCGATTTAGCCACTACCGAAAAGCTACGCAAACTTATCCCAGCAGATAAAGTGGTTATTTCGGAATCGGGTATTTACACCCATCAAGACGTAAAACGTTTAGCTCCATTATGTGATGGCTTTTTAATTGGCAGCTCACTTATGAGCGAGCGTGATTTAGAGCAAGCATGTCGCCGTGTTATTTTAGGCGACAATAAAGTATGTGGTTTAACACGTAGCCAAGATGCACAAGCGGCATATCAAAACGGTGCTGTTTATGGTGGTTTAATTTTTCATCCTAAATCGCCTCGCTATGTCGATTTAGATTGTGCAAGAGAGCTGAGCCAAAGCGCACCACTTAACTTTGTTGGTGTATTTGTAGATGCTCCCATTGAGCAAGTTGCTCAATACGCAAGTGTGCTAAAATTAGCGGCAGTTCAATTACATGGCCAAGAAAGTGACGATTACATTGCTGACTTGCGTACACAGTTACCAACTAATTGCGAAATTTGGAAAGCCCAGGCAGTTAAAAATACATTACCAACTCCAGTAAATGGGGTTGATCGTCATCTTTACGATACACACAGCGACACTCAAGCTGGCGGTACTGGTAAAGCATTTGATTGGTCGGTGCTTAGCGGCGCAACTACACCATTTATGCTCGCTGGAGGCTTAAATCCAGACAATATTAAAGATGCGCTTTTTAAAGGTGCCTTAGGCCTTGATTTAAACTCAGGCGTTGAAGAATCTGCGGGTAAAAAGTGCCCTAACAAATTACATAATGCTTTTACAAGCATCAGAAATTATTGAGGTTAAAATGCAAAATCCAGCTTATTTTGGCGAGTTTGGCGGTATGTTTGTACCCGAGTTACTTGTCCCTGCGCTTAAGCAGTTAGAAAATGAATTTAACAAAGCACAAAAAGATCCTGAGTTTCAGGCAGAGCTAAGTAAATTATTAAACGAGTATGCGGGTCGTCCTACCCCACTTACTTTAACGCGCAATTTAGTTAAAAACCCAAAAGTAAAACTGTATCTCAAGCGCGAAGACTTATTACACGGCGGCGCACATAAAACGAACCAAGTACTTGGCCAAGCGTTACTTACTAAACGTATGGGTAAAAAACAAGTTATTGCTGAAACAGGTGCCGGTCAACACGGCGTTGCAACAGCGCTTGCATGTGCATTACTGGGTTTAAAATGTCGTATTTATATGGGCGCAAAAGACGTTGAACGTCAGCAACCTAACGTATTTAGAATGAAGTTAATGGGCGCAGAGGTTATTCCGGTAACAGCGGGTTCTGGCACATTAAAAGATGCAGTAAATGAAGCGCTGCGTGACTGGTCAGCAAACTACCAAGACGCACATTACCTACTAGGTACAGCTGCGGGTCCTCACCCATTCCCAACAATTGTACGCGAGTATCAAAAAATTATTGGTGAAGAAGCCAAACAACAAGTACTTAAAGCAGAAGGTCGTTTACCTGACGCTGTTATTGCCTGTGTTGGTGGTGGTTCAAACGCGATTGGTATGTTTACCGACTTTATTGACGAGCCAGGCGTTAAATTAATTGGTGTTGAGCCTGCTGGTAAAGGGCTTGATACAAATGAGCACGGTGCAACAATTTGTAAAGGTACTAAAGGCATTTTACACGGTACTTATACGTATATTATGCAAAATGACGACGGTCAAATTGAAGAGTCTTACTCGGTATCGGCAGGTCTTGATTACCCTGCAGTGGGTCCTCAGCATGCATTTTTACACGAAACCGGTCGTGCTCAATACGTTGGTATTACAGATACCGAGGCGCTTGATGCATTTCAATCGCTTGCTAAAAACGAAGGTATTATTCCGGCGCTTGAATCAAGCCATGCGTTAGCTTACGCTCTTAAGTACGCAGAAGAGCAAACCGAAGAAAGCATTTTAATAATTAACCTAAGTGGTCGTGGCGATAAAGACTTAACACACGTTCACAACGTACTATCTGAAAGAGGTCAGCTATGAGCCAAGTAAAAACGGATCGTTACGGCAAAATGTTTGCAGCACTTAACGAGCAAAAACAAGGTGCATTTGTACCATTTGTAACAATTGGCGACCCAGGTAAAGAGCAAAGCATAGAAATTATTAAAAGCCTAATTGATGGGGGCGCTGATGCACTTGAACTTGGCATTCCTTTCTCAGATCCGATTGCTGATGGTCCTGTAATTCAAAAAGCGAATATTCGCGCTCTTGATGTACATATTAATACGCAAGATTGCTTTGATATTATTAAAGAAATACGTGAGTATAATGCCGATATTCCAATTGGTTTATTACTGTATTCAAACCTTGTGTTTAAGCGCGGTATTGAAGCATTTTATAAAGATGCAAAAGCGGTAGGCGTAGACTCTATTTTAGTTGCCGATGTGCCTCTGCATGAATCTAAAATGTTTAGAAAGTCAGCTATGGATAACGGTGTAGACCCAATATTCATCGCAACACCGAATGCAGATGACGACACACTTCGCCAGTGTGCCTCTTACGGCCGTGGTTACACGTATTTATTATCGCGCGCAGGTGTTACCGGCACCGATACTAAAGCACAAATGCCTGCAGGCAACATTGTTACTAAGTTAAAAGAATACCATGCAGCCCCTGCTCTTTTAGGGTTTGGTATTTCAACGCCAGATGATGTAAAAGCGGCTCTTAATGCGGGTGCAGCCGGTGCTATTTCAGGCTCTGCTGTGGTTAAAATCATTGAAGCTAACCTTAATGATTTACCGGCAATGACCGCTCAGTTAAAAGCATTTGTAGCTGATATGAAAGCAGCTACATCGCTTTAAGCTAACTAGGGCGTGTTTTATACTCATTAAAAAAGGGCATTTAAAATGCCCTTTTTTGTTTTTTCAAAATCAAACGCTTTATCAATATCCAAACATTTTAAAAAGCAACTTAGTGAGCTTGGTGCTTACCCTCTAAAATCTCTTCAATAAATTTAGCATTAAATGCTTCTAAATCGGCTGGGCTTCGGCTTGTTACTAAGCCTTTATCTACACATACTTCTTGGTCAACCCAATTAGCGCCTGCATTAATTAAATCGCTTTTAATACTTGGAAAAGAGGTAATGGTACGGTCGCGCAGTTTATTAATTTCGGCTAATAACCACGGCGCATGGCAAATAGCAGCAACGGGTTTGTTTTTTTCTGCACCAAAAAAGCCGTCTATAAATGCTTTAGCGTCTTTATCTTGGCGTAAACTGTCTGGGTTAAATAAACCACCAGGAAGCATAAGCGCGTCGTAATCAGCAGGGTCTGCGTTTGTGACTAGTTTATCTACTGTTACTTTATCGCCCCACCTGTCTTCATCCCAGCCCGTAATTTGGCCTTCTTTAATTGATACTATTTCGATACTTGCACCGGCATCAAGTAATGCGCTGCGTGGAGATAAAAGCTCACTTTGCTCAAATCCGTCAGTGGCTAAAATTGCAATTTTTTTGCCTTGTAAACGTGTGCTTGTTTGTAATGTACTCATTTAGATCTCCTTATTTGATACCAACCTGCATAAATCTTTGAGCAATTTAACGAATTAAATCGCACTATAACGTCGTTAAAAATCTTTCATTTAGAACAACTAGATACAAAAATTATTGCCTAATTCTAGCGTGATTTTCTTAACGTTAAATAGACCCCATATATATGCAGATTGGTATTATTAAAAATATATTCGAAACACACAGTTAAAAAGCACGATGCATGCCGAAATCAAACCATTGAAAATAAAGGAGTTAATTCAAGTTGTGCCACAGTGCTATGTAAATCATTTAGACAATATGAATAATCTACATAAACCAGATACAACACAGCTTTGGTACTCGATGATTAAATACTGAAGCTTCACTTATCGCGCGAGCAAGCTTAGCGCCTACAACTCATGCTCGGCATTATGTTTATTTTTGTAGACGCGCTGCTTGCAGGCGTTTAAAAACGTAGTTTTTATGATGGGTGGTTAAGTAATTAGAAGCTGCGCTTCTCGCGCGAGCAAGCTTAGCGCCTACCTGAAAAACTTACACTCAGCAGTTTAATTTACCTGTAGACGCGCTGCTTGCAGGCGTTTAAAGACGCAGGTTTTATGATGGGTGATTAAGTAATTAGAAGCTTCGCTTCTCGCGCGAGCAAGCTTAGCGCCTACCTGAAAGACTTACACTCAGCAGTGTAATATACCTGTAGAGGCGCTGCTTGCAGCCGTTTAAAAACGTAGTTTTTATGATCGGTGGTTAAGAAATACAGAAGCTGCGCTTCTCGCGTGAGCAAGCTAAACGCCTACAACTCATGCTCTACATTATGTTTATATTTGTAGACGCGCAACTTGTTGCCGTGATGGGCAAAGCCCATAATTTGTATGTTGAATAATATATTTAATAACTTCAATCAAGCTCTGCAAACGACCAAACTAAGTAATACTATTTAAAGCAGATCTTTTAACGCCTTAGCAGGCTTAAAAACCGCTTTATTAGCGCCTTCTATTTCAATTGCAGCCCCTGTTTGTGGATTACGACCGGTACGCGCTGGATAGTAACTTAGCGCAAACGTACCAAAGCCACTAATTTGAACCTGATCGCCCTCAGAAAGCGATTTAGTAATTACTTTTTGCAAGCTTGAAAGCGCCGCTTGAGAATCTTTTTTTGTTAATTCACTTTTGTGTGCAATGGCAGCAACGAGTTCTGCTTTATTCATTTTAGGCTCCTAAATACACGCCAAATCAGTGTTGGTTAAGCGTGGGAATATGATGATATAAAAAATACCAAACCAAATTGGCAATAAAGCCACGCAGGCTAAGGGTTACAGGGCAACAAGTCAACCTTGTAGTTGCTAAGCTTTATGTGGTAAAAAGCCTTTGACTCTTTTTTGTATAATTTAGGTAAGCTATGCACGCATTAATTGAATACATCCCACTCATACTGTTTTTTGCAGTTTTTAAGCTAGTCGATATTTACTGGGCTACCGGTTTATTAATGGTAACCACCCTCATTCAGGTTGCTTATAGCTACTTTAAACATGGCTCTGTGCCTACTCGCCAGTGGATCTTTTTTGGCATTGCTGCTGTGTTTGGTACGTTAACGCTGGTACTACATGATGAGCAATACATTAAATGGAAAGCAACGCTGATATACGCAGGTTTAAGTTTAACGTTACTTGTTAGCCGTTATGCACTTAAAAAAAATCTCGTTAAAAAAGCGCTTAGCTCAATACTCGATAATGCTAATGATACAAAACAAGCCATTGTTGTACCTGAGCCTTTATGGAATAAGCTCAACCTAATGTGGGTTGTAATTACTGCTGGCATCGCAGCACTAAACATTTATATTGCATATAATTTTTCACTCGACTTTTGGGTTAACTTTAAAGTATTTGGTTTAATGGGTATTACTTTTGTGAGTATTTTTGTAACCATTATTGCACTTTATAAATACCTCCCTAGTGAAGAAGAACCTGCAAAGTAAGCCCCCTCGTCATAAAAGTGTCGTCTTAGCTTGATAGCTTATTAAAAAAAGTAAGTTGAGACGACCTTGAACGCCAATCAATATCGCTGGTTTGAATTTACCCTCATTTTTGTATTGCTACCCTTATTGGGCTTTGGATTGCGCGAGCATTTAGCTAATTGGCTTATTCCTGCGCTTA
This sequence comes from Pseudoalteromonas sp. SWYJZ19, assembly GCF_015864375.1. NCBI lineage: Bacteria > Pseudomonadati > Pseudomonadota > Gammaproteobacteria > Alteromonadales > Pseudoalteromonadaceae > Pseudoalteromonas > Pseudoalteromonas sp. SWYJZ19. The sequence goes on along the minus strand of NZ_JADYXI010000022.1, from coordinate 16,491 downwards.
TTATACTTATGAGTGTGTGTTGTATGTTGCTTCTTAGCGATCCGCATTTTAAACGTTTTAGGCTTACAAGCCTTGGGCAATTTTCTGCGGTTAAAAAGCGTGTGTTTAGCTTCTTTTTTTTAGGTGCACTGTTCTCAGGTATGTTTTACGGGATTATTCATCAGGGAAACTGGTTTACCCTTCCCCGCAATTCGTTTAATGATTGGCTTTTACTGTTGTTGCTCTACCCAATACTGTCGGTTATTCCTCAAGAGTTAATATTCAGAACGTACTTTTTTCATCGTTATAAACGAATTATGCCCAAAAAAGCCGTGCGCATAATTGTAAGTGCAACTGTATTTGCACTGGCGCATATTGTGTATGCAAATTGGATTGCAGTAGCCTTAGCCTTTTTAGGTGGCTTACTGTTTGCTTATACCTATGCACAAAGCCGCTCAACCGTCGTGTGCGTTATTGAGCATAGTTTATGGGGGATATGGATGTTTACACTCGGGATCGGCAGCTACCTTGATTCAGGCGCATTTAACTAATATAACAAGCATTAAAAATCCGATACTAGAAAACTAATATCGGATTTTGAATATTTCTAAAACCACTTAACTAATGATTAAAATAACGATTCAAACTCACCATTTGGAAATAAAACACCAGGAATACCACGTACTGCTGTAACGTCAGCTATTTTAGTATCACCAAAATATAAACCGCCACTGTAATTACGGCCCTTTTGTTTTACATCTAACCAACGTCCATTTTCGCCTTTCGCTATTAGATTAATGTTGCCACTAACATCACGAATACGTAAATCTAGCGCACGGTTTTTTATACTAACAAATATATCTGTAGAGGTAAGTTCTGATAAGTTTTCAACATCGCCCACGTAAGCAAACTTAAAATCGCTTGCACCACTCAACGGAAAATCTAATTCAAAAGTAAATGCTAAATCGTCATTATCTTCACCAATAAAAGGCGAAGCCTCTACTGCTGTAATATGAAATGCAGTGCTCTGAATGTCACTTACGTAATCGCCATTAAAATCAAAAGTAGATAACGTCGTAGACTCTTCACCTAATGAATTAACAAAACGATTTAAGTTTAGTGACAAGTCACCTTCAAGTTTACCAGCTGCTTTATTGATAATTACATTGGTCGTTACCTGTGTAATACCTGTATCGGCTTCTGGGTTTAATTCACTTTGAGCATCTATACCATCAAACTGAATTAGCAACTCACTTACATCTACACTTAAAACCGTAGCACCATTTGTGACTGTTGCGCTCATTACACCTTCAATTTTATTACCTAATACACCACTTACTCTAAATGTTGGAATTGATAAATCAATTGTTATAGGTAAATCATCATATGTGCCAGTTATAGCCCAAGTATAAGGTGATTGGCTGTAATCAATATCTAAGTCACGAAGTTTATATTGTCCTGATGGTGTAGAGCCATCAGCTAGTGGTGAATAATTTGTAATAACTTCGTTTAAAGCATTAGTAAGTGCATCAAGTGTTCTTTGTGTGTCTTCATCAAACGCACTTTCAAGCTCAGCGAATTTTGCGTCTAATTCATCTGAATAGCTTTTTTCTTGAAGTCTTGCTGCACCTATAATATTTCGTGTATCAACAAGTAACTCTCTTGAATCTAAGCTTTGAACTTCTGTTGAGCGAGCCTGCCAATTTGTAAATGTAGTTACACTTGCAATCGTTTGCTTAACTTGACCAGCTACATTTTGCAGTAAAGCATTACCTTGGTCGCTAAATAAGTTATCTGTAACATACTGCGCTGCTAAATCGCTATAATCTTGCCATGCTTGCTGGTCAGTCTCTAAGTTAGTAAATGCATTAAAAGCACTTTCAACACTAAACGAACTATCAGCAACACCAGCTAAAATTGCCGCGTAAGTAAATGCATTAGTAACCATTTCTGCTTCAACACTTGCATTTAAATTGCTGTGCGTTAAATGATAAAAAGGCGTGGCTGATAAACTAGCTTGCGTAGCACTAAAGCCTTCATCTGTAATTGCTTTACTCAATGGCGATAAATAAACCGTATTTACACCTGGTGCACTAAATGCATCTGCTTTGTAATTAAGAGTAACGGCTGTCAATTCTTGGTAGTCTATTAAACGGTTTGCGTTTAAGTCATTTACATCACCACGAACTGTTCTGCCACAACCTGTAAAGCGAGGACAAGGTAGAGCAGTATCACTCGGTATAAACTCAAAACTATTAAAAGTAAGTGGAGTTACACTTACACTCGCAGTATTGATGTTTTCGACTTCAATTGATTCTTGCACCACCCCGTCGCTATCTAAAACATTAAGCGTGCCCTGTGGTGATTGCCAATTAGATACATAAAAACTCACAGAAGAAGATGTAGCAATCTCACTCACTGCAACAGATTCTGAACTGTCACTGTCTGATGAAGAACCACAACCTACCAATGCAATAGCTACCCCTAAGGGTATAATTTGTTTTAACATCTTCATTCCTTAAAACTTAATGTTCACGTACCAATTCACATTAGCATAATAGGCTTTATCTAAATCTAGGCTATCAGTTTGTAAATTAAGACCAAAATACTCGTTTTCTATACCAACTAAAAATGCTTCACTTTTTGTCTCATAGCCTGCCTGTACTTTCCAATGATCCCAAAAGTGTATACGGCCTTTTAATTGGCTGAACGTGTCTTTGTCGTAACGTTTTAAAGTTAACTGAGTCGAAAATCGGTCGTTTATTCTGTAATCGGCAAATGCTTGTAGTCGCATTTCCATTTCTAAATCATGAGATACCGTATTTCCAAATGCAGATGTTTTTAATGAAACTGTTGGCTGAGTAATAATATCGCCGTTGTCATCTTCGCTAAATGGAATTTCAGTAGTTTGACCTTTTACAGAGCCGCTGTCTTCGTACTCTGTTTTATAGAGTAAATCTTTTACGCTAAAACCAACTTGAAGCTCATCATTTACTTGCCAATCAGCAAAAATATCTAGGCTATAGCCAAGCCCTTCAGGTTTTTGTGAAGGTGAAAACTTTTTAAATAATATGTCTTTTGAAAAGTTGTAATCGACAGTTACAGCGCCTTCAACTTCATCACTATAAATTTCACCATTTACAGTGGCATCTTGATAGTGCGAGCTGGCAAAAACAGAAAGTTTAGGTGTTATTGTTAATGCATTTTTATCTAAAAATTTAAAATCATAAGATACAAATACACCGTTAGACGTTGCTTGTTTAGCATCAAGGTAATATGTATAAAATCTATCTTCAAACTCTAGATCATTTTTTTCGGTATGAGTATATTTGGCTGTATCAGGATCAAAGTTAAGAACATAGTCGTAACGACTTTGTAAACCTACCTTAAAATTACCGTAGCCAACACCTACTTCAAATATATTATAGGTGAATGCACTGTCACCCGATTTTAATGGAGCATCAAAATCATCTACAAAGGCTTGTACTGGTTGTGCTTCTGTATAAATTTCTGCGTCAAAGTGGGTAAAAATTTGAAATTGGTTATCTGCGGAAGCAAGAGGAGAAATAAAAGCTGTTGAAAATCCTAACAAGAGAATTTTTTTTTTCATAATTTAATCGCTTTCTATAAAAAAAGGGAAAAGCGCTGCTTTCCCCTTTTATAGTTTAAATATTACTTAGATGAATCAATTAAATCAACATCAGTGTAATCAACTACGTCACCATCAATGTAAGTAATTGAAAGACCGTTTGTTGTTTTAGCTGCAGTACCAAAAGACATCATCATCTCATTGTACATAGCCATAACGTCACCAGTGTAACCTGCACTTTCATTACCAGTAATAGACAACGTGTAACCCATTGCATTATTTACTGTAATAGTTAAAGCACTTGCTTCTTCCATGTCGCTGTCAAGGTATGTAGTCATTACTTTAAAGTCTACATCACCAGAAACACCCTCTAATGTAATAGAGCCTGAATCTGTTGCATCATCAGCTGTAATACTTAACATACCAGTGAAGCCAGAATCACCATCCATGATTTCAACATGGTTAGCCGTTTCAGTCATTATGATTTCTGCATCATCTACATTGTCAGCAGTTACTGCGCCATCAAAAGTAAATACTAAACATGAATCGATTTGAGTAGCATCAATTGTACCGGCTGCAAAATCAACACAATCTGTAAGTGCTTGTGTTTGTGTAGCAGCAGTAACAAGCTCAACAGATACGTCATTCTCACCTTTTAATGTAGCGCCCCAAGCAACAACAAGCTTGTCGCCTTCATAAGAAGCCGCTGCATTAATCATCTCACCTGTAGTAGCATTGCTAAGCATTAGCGTAAGATCATCTAAGCTGTAAGCATAGTCCCAATCAGCATTGCGAGTTGATGTGCCTGTACCTGAGTTATTACCCATTTCAGCTAATTCATCAATTACGTCTGCAAGAATATCTGCTGCATCAGCAACTGCATCAGCACCAGTGCCTGTAAGCACAGTCATAGTCGATAATGACTCTGATGTAGCTTTAACAGAAGTTAGTACTTCAAGTTTTGCAACTGCAGTTTCAGCAGCAAGCTGTAGATTATAAGCTGTTACAAATTGCTCGCTAGCTAGTTCACCTTGAGCTACAGCAGCTGTTTGCATAGCTGTAAGCGCATCAATCATTGCTTGTGCGCCTTCGCCTTCAAGAGCTAAGTATTCATTCGCAGCAACAAGTGCTTGCTCAATAGCAATTTCAAGTGCATCAACAGCAGCAGCAAAATCAGACGCAGCAGTAACTGCAGTCATCGCAAGCTCTTTTGCTTCAGCAGCGTTTGCAGCTGTATCTACCATTGCATTTTCTGCGTTAGCAAGTGCGCTAGTAGAAGCCGCTTCAGCTGTGTCTGCTACTGATTTTTTCTCATCAGCAACGTCTGCAGTGTCTTCAGCAACTAGTTTTGCTGCAGCAAGAGCAATATCAAACGTTTCAATCGCAGTTTCTGCTTCTGCTACTAGTGCAGCTAATGCAATGTCGTATGCAACTGTGTCAGTTACAGCAACAGATGCGTCTGTTTGCAACGACGTTGCAGAATCAAGAACTTGTTGGTAATCAGAGCTTTGAGTAACTAACGCTTTTGCAGCAGTTACATAGCCTTGTGATTTAACAAAAATAGAACCCGCTTTAGCTGTTAAACCAGCTGTAGCAGCTTCATTTTTCAGTAATGTAACAGCGCTTACAAATGCAGCTGCGTTATCAGCGGTAAGAGCATCGCCACCCATTGCTTGAACATCTACAAGTGAGCTTTGAGCTGTTTCAATGCTCATTTCTAATGCAGTAAGTGCAGTTTGAGAAGCAGTAACTTCTAATGTTAAAGCAGCTGCTAGAGCTGTATAAAAGTCATCTCCAACTGTACATTCTGCGCCAGTACAACCAATTACTTCTAGTGCTTTTTTAATTTTCACTGCAGCGGCTGCAAGACCAGCATCAGTTGCTGCACCATTTTTAACAGCTTTATCTTTAGCAGCTTTTGCTTTTTTAGCAACATCAGCTGAGCTAGCAGCAAATGCAACTATCTCACCAGCAGTAGGAGCTGGAGTTTTTGCTGCGAAAGCGGCTTCTAATGCAGTTTTAATGTCATCTTCAGTACCAGTAGCAATGGCAACAAAAACATTTGCAGTATTTGTAATAGCTGTTTGTAACATTGTCGCTATTGCTGCAATGCTAGCATCAGCATTACCTTTAAACTGGCCTGATTTAATACCAGCTTTAATGCTGCTCATTACATCACCAATTGAAGGTAAACCTTGAATTGAAGATGAAAGCTGTGCAATTGCTAAAATACCGTCAGTTAGTTCTTCTTCGCCATCAACATCACTTAAATCTACAGCGCCGCCGTTAGATAAATCACCAATAATAGCTGAAAGTAAAAGTGCAGCGTCTTGACCCATTACTTGTACAACAGTATCTAAGCTTGCTTTAGCAATTGCGTCTTCATCTACACTTGAACCTGAGTCAAGAAGAAGAGCCGCCACTAACGATGTTAAGAAAGTAACATTAGCTTTATAAGAACTAGCAACATTAAGATCGCCAGCTGCACCACTTACTCCAGATGTATCTGCTTCAACAGCTGGAACAAATTTAACAACTGAAAGCTCTAGGTCCGTTTTGTACCATTCGCCAAACTCAATCGCAGTATCGCCATCATTTACGTCATCTTCTTCTGGCGCTACATCGTAATCGCCACAACCTACGTAAGCATCACAACGTAAAAAGCTATCATCACCTTCTGCAGACGTTTTAACAGTAATGTAAACTGGTCCAGTAAAGTCATCATCTAAGTAGATGCTGTAACGGCCGCTTTCATCAGTTAATACTTCAGGGTTAGCAGCAATTTTACTTGCTTCTACTGCAGCATCAGCAGCACTTTGTGATAGTGCTTCTTCAGAAAAAGACTCTGCTTCTGCTGAAGCAGCTGAGCGAAACGCAACAGGAACGCTTTGACCAGATGCATCTAAAGTCATTACAGTTACTACTGCACTTTTCATTGAACCTTTAACTGCTTTACCAGTTACTTCAATGTTGAACTGTGCATCACCTGTTGCAGTAAAAGATTCTACAGGTGTAACAGGAATGTTTCTGTCATTGTCCGAACCACATGCTGTTAAGCCTAATGTAAGTGCAACTGAAGCTGCAATAGGTGTAAATTTGATCGTACGCTTTACCATTTATTTCTCCTTGATAGCCTGGAATGAGTATCAGAAATTAGTTTAGTTGATAGTGGCTTGTGTAAGCTTTTATGTTTAAAAAGCATTAAAAAAGTACACAATCATAACCTTTGTTACCAGAACATTAAAAATACCATTAAGCTATATAGTTATGCTACATATTTATACGTTTTATAGAAGTATTTATCTTTATTCTATGAGCTACTTCTTTATCAGCATCTCTATTATTCAATAACCTATAGACACTCATAAAGAACCAGCACATATTGATACAATATATTCACTTTATTAAATGAATATTACATACAATCTAGTTTGTTAATTATATTCTTCAAGTAAATGCGATGGATGAAAGCTAAAAAAGAGGATAATTCGAAAAATTAATGAAAAAGGATTGTTTATAATGAATGTTAGTAGGTTTTACTTTAGCTAAGCAAACGTTTATAAAACTTGTTTACTTACCTAAAGTAAATGTTTAGTAATTACTGAGGGACTCTTACAACCCCTTCCATTAATACGCGTGCACTTCGGCTCATACTTGCTTTGGTAACTAGCCAGTTGCCAGCATTATTTTTAGCCTCAGCACCTACTTTTAGCGTGCCCGACGGATGACCAAAGTTAACTTCACTCAATGCGCCGCCACCAGCGGCTATATTTACGAGTGTGCCTTCGATTGCTGCAGCCGTGCCAATAGCAACAGCAGCTGTGCCCATCATGGCATGATGCAGTTTACCCATCGACATAGCACGTACTAACAAGTTGATATTTGCAGCTTCAATAAGCTTTCCGCTAGATGCTTTGTAATCTAAAGGCGCTGCAACAAACGCAACTTTAGGCGTATGTTGGCGAGCTTGCGCTTCACTAATGTTAGTGATTAAGCCCATTTTAACAGCGCCATAAGCACGAATGGTTTCAAGCTTTTCAAGCGCTGCAACATCGTTATTTATATCGTCTTGCAGCTCTGTACCGGTATAACCAATATCAGTGGCGTTAATAAATATGGTAGGAATACCTGCATTTATCATTGTTGCTTTTAAAGTACCAACACCCGGTACTTCTAAATCATCAGCTACATTACCAGTTGGAAATAACGCACCATCGCCATCAGCGGGGTCAATAAATTCAAGTTTTACTTCAGCTGCAGCAAAAGTAACGCCATCGAGCTCAAAGTCGCCGGTTTCTTGTACTTCGCCATTTGTCATGGGGACATGCACTAATATGCTTTTTTTAATATTAGCCTGCCACACACGCACAATAGCAACACCGTTATTAGGTACTCTGCTTTTATCGACCAAACCATTACTAATGGCAAAAGCACCCACTGCTGAGGTTAAGTTGCCGCAGTTACCGCTCCAATCTACAAAAGGTTTATCTATTGCCACTTGACCAAACAAGTAATCTACATCGTGGTCAGCTTGCTCACTTTTACTTAAGATTACGGTTTTACTGGTACTTGATGTAGCACCGCCCATGCCATCCGTTTGCTTAGCATACGGATCGGGGCTGCCAATAACGCGCAGTAATAAATTATCGCGCGCCTCGCCTGCTACTTGAGCAGGCTTTGGCAAGCCAGTTAAATTAAAAAATACACCTTTACTGGTGCCGCCACGCATATAGGTTGCAGGCACTTTAATTTGCGGTTTAAACATAATGCTTGCCCTTATGCAGATTGTGCTGCTTCTAAAAAGTCTTGTGCAAAGCGTTGTAACACACCACCAGCCGCGTAAATAGAAAGCTCTTCTTGGGTATCGATACGGCACTTCATAGGCACAGTGAGTACTTCACCGTCTTTACGAGTAATACTTAAATTAACGGTGGCACCTGGTTTTAAATCGCCTGCTACATCGTACGTTTCACTGCCATCCAGCTTTAGAGTTTTACGCGTTGTGCCTGCTTTAAACTCAAGCGGTAAAACACCCATACCAATTAGGTTAGTACGGTGAATACGCTCAAAACCTTCAGCTGCTATTACTTCAACGCCTGCAAGTCTTACGCCTTTTGCTGCCCAATCGCGCGACGAACCTTGCCCGTAATCGGCACCAGCTACAATAATAAGCGGTTGTTTACGCTCCATGTAGGCTTCGATTGCTTCCCACATACGGGTATTAGTGCCTTGTGGCTCTAACCGTGCGTAAGAGCCTTGCTTAACTTCGCCGTTTTCGTCCAGTACCATTTCGTTTAGTAGTTTTGGGTTTGCAAATGTTGCGCGCTGCGCTGTTAAATGATCGCCCCGGTGCGTTGCATACGAGTTGTAGTCTTCCTCTGGCACGTTCATTTTGGTCAGGTATTCACCAGCAGCACTACTTGCCATAATTGCGTTTGATGGCGATAAATGATCGGTTGTAATGTTATCGCCAAGAACTGCAAGCGCACGCATACCGGTCATTGTGCGCTCACCCGCAAGTGCACCTTCCCAATAAGGAGGGCGACGAATGTACGTACTTTCTGGGCGCCAGTCGTAAAGTGGATCGTTATCTTCACCGTAATCTACGGTTAAATTAAACATCGGCTCGTATACTTTTCTAAACTGCTCTGGCTTAACGCTTTGCTTAATTACTGCATCAATCTCTTCGTCTGACGGCCATAAATCTTTAAGCGTAATATCGTTGCCTTGTTGATCTTGCCCTAGTATTCCTTTTTCAATATCAAAGCGAATAGTGCCTGCAATGGCGTACGCAACAACTAAAGGAGGTGACGCTAAAAATGCTTGCTTAGCATAAGGATGAATGCGTCCATCAAAGTTACGATTGCCCGAAAGCACCGCTGTAGTGTATAAATCGCGATCGATTACTTCTTTTTGAATAATAGGGTCAAGCGCCCCGCTCATACCGTTACAAGTTGTACACGCAAAACCCACAATACCAAAGCCCAGTTGCTCAAGCTCTGTTAGTAGATTTGCATCTTCAAGGTATGATTGCACCGCTTTTGAACCCGGTGCTAATGAGGTTTTAACCCAAGGTTTGCGCATTAACCCCTTGGCATTTGCGTTACGGGCAAGGAGTGCTGCAGCAATTACATTGCGCGGATTACTCGTATTAGTACAGCTAGTAATAGCAGCAATAATACACGCGCCATCGGGCATTAAGCCTTCTTCGTTTTCTACAACGCCCGAAATCCCTTCTTTAGCTAAATCGCTTGTTGATACACGGCGGTGCGGATTAGACGGACCCGCAATATTGCGTCCCACGCTTGATAAATCAAACGTAAGCACACGGTCGTATTTAGCTGTTTTTAAGCTATCGCTCCAAAGGCCTGCTGTTTTTGCGTAGTTTTCTACAAGGGCTATTTGTTCTTCTTCGCGGCCAGTTAAACGCAAGTAATCTATTGTTTTATCATCGATATAAAACATAGCTGCAGTTGCGCCAAATTCAGGCGTCATGTTCGAAATGGTTGCTCTGTCACCAAGAGTAAGCGCATCAGCACCTTCACCGTAAAACTCTAAATAAGTAGATACAACACGTTGCTCACGTAAAAATTCAGTAATAGCCAACACAATATCGGTTGCGGTAATACCGGGTTGGCGCTTGCCTGTTAGCTCAACACCGACAATATCGGGCAAGCGAATATAAGAAGCACGGCCCAGCATTACGCTTTCAGCTTCAAGCCCACCTACGCCCACGGCAATAACGCCCAGTGCATCAACATGTGGTGTGTGGCTATCGGTACCAACTAAAGTATCTGGGAATGCAATGCCATCTCGGTTTTGAATAACCGGCGACATTTTTTCAAGATTAATTTGATGCATAATGCCGTTACCCGGTGGAATAACGTCAATATTTTTAAAGGCAGTTTTTGTCCAATTTATAAAGTGAAAACGGTCGTCATTTCGTCTGTCTTCAATGGCGCGATTTTTTTCAAATGCGTCAGGATCAAAACCGGCATGCTCTACAGCTAACGAATGATCAACTATTAACTGCGTAGGGACTACCGGATTCACTTTTGCCGGATCGCCGCCTTTAGCTGCAATTGCATCACGAAGCCCTGCTAAATCAACAAGTGCCGTTTGGCCTAAAATATCGTGGCATACTACGCGCGCCGGATACCAAGGGAAATCTAAATCTTGCTTTCGCTCAATTAGCTGATTAAGTGCATCGGTTAACATGGCAGGGTCGCATCGGCGTACTAGGTTTTCGGCAAATACACGTGATGAATAAGGTAGCGTGGCGTATGCACCTGGCTTAATTGCATCTACGGCTTCTTGGGTATCGTAGTAGTCGACATTTGAGCCCGGTAAGGGTTTACGGTATTGGGTGTTATTAATTATGGTCATGATAAGGGTTCGCTAATTTGGTGACGGTGTTTGCTCACAGCTAGCGTGTTTAATGAAAAGTTTGAGAAAAACTGCTCGCTAGTGGCTATGTGCAATAAAAAAGTGAGCACATGCGTGCTCACTCATTTTTTAACGTGACTCTATTGGTGTGTAACTACGTGCATCAGGGCCTGTGTAATCGGCACTTGGGCGAATAATACGGTTGTTAGCGCGTTGCTCTTTTACATGCGCAGTCCAACCAGTAACGCGGCTCATTACAAATATTGGCGTAAATAATTTAGTCGGAATATCCATAAAGTGATAAGCAGACGCATGGAAAAAATCGGCGTTACAAAACAGTTTTTTCTCGCGCCACATAATCTCCTCACAACGAACAGACACAGGGTAAAGCACGGTATCGCCTACCTCTGCAGCTAGTTTTTCAGACCATTTTTTAATAATTACATTGCGTGGATCAGACTCGCGATAAATCGCATGGCCAAAACCCATTATTTTGTCTTTACGCTCAAGCATGCCCATAACTTCTTGCTCAGCATGCTCAGCACTTGTAAAGCCTTGAATCATATCCATTGCCGCTTCGTTAGCACCACCATGTAATGGACCACGCAGCGTGCCAATCGCACCTGTTACACAAGAATGAATATCAGAAAGCGTTGATGCACACACACGACCCGCAAATGTAGAAGCATTAAACTCGTGCTCTGCGTATAAAATTAGTGATACGTTCATCACTTGTGCAAATAACTCGCTAGGTGCTTTGTCGTGTAACAGCGTTAAAAAATGTGCGCCAACAGAGTCGTCATCTGTTTGTGTTTCAATGCGTACGCCATCGTGTGTAAAGCGGTACCAGTAACAAATAATACTTGGGAACACAGCAATCATACGGTCGATTGCGTCGTTGGCTTGGTTAAAATCAAGCTCCATTTCAAGGTTACCCAACATTGAGCAACCTGTGCGCATTACATCCATTGGATGCGCATCTTTAGGAATATTTTCAAGCACGGTTTTAAGCGCATCCGGTAAGCCGCGTAAGCTTTTAAGTTTAGCTTTATACTCAGCCAATTCGCTTGTTGTAGGTAACTCACCGCGTGAAAGTAAAAAAGACACTTCTTCAAACTGCGCTTTTTCGGCCAGTTCGCTAATATCGTAACCACAGTACGTTAAACCAGAACCACTTTGTCCTACAGTACACAATGCTGTTTGACCAGCCACTTGTCCGCGTAAACCTGCGCCGCTTAATGCTTTATCTACCATGATCTTCTCCTATCTTAAATTTGTGTGTGATTTATTTTAATAGTTTTTATTTGTCAGATTTTGATGAAAAAAGAGTATCGAGTGTGTTCTCGTACGTGTGGTAATCTAAAAAGTCGTAAAGCTCAGAACGCGTTTGCATATTTTCTATTTGGCTTTGTTGCGAGCCTTCATTTAAAATTGCTGAATACACGTTTAATGCTGCTTTGTTCATGGCTCTAAATGCACTTAGTGGGTAAAGCACCATTTCAACGCCTACATCGCTTAACTGCTCTTTAGTGTAAATAGGTGTTTGGCCAAACTCAGTAATGTTTGCCAAAATTGGAACGTTAATCGCTTTTGCAAATGCTTGGTAATCAGCAAGGTCGTGTACGGCTTCTGCAAAAATAGCGTCAGCACCGGCTTCAACACAGGCAGCTGCACGGTCTATCGCGGCGTTTAAACCTTCTTTTTGAAATGCATCGGTACGGGCCATAATATAAAAATCGCTATCGGTTTTTGCATCAACTGCCGCTTTAATGCGGTCAACCATTTCACCTTGGCTTACAATTTCTTTATTAGGGCGATGACCACAGCGCTTTTGCGCTACTTGGTCTTCTATATGAAAACCCGCCGCACCGGCCTTAGTCATTTCTTTTACTGTGCGTGCAATGTTAAACGCCCCACCCCAACCGGTATCGGCATCCACAAGTAGTGGTAAATCGCTAGCACCTGTAATACGGCGAATATCTTCAAGCACGTTATCAAGGCTTGTCATACCTAAATCAGGCATACCAAACGAGGCGTTTGCAACACCGGCACCTGAGAGGTAAATAGCCTGGTGACCCATTTTTTCAGCCATCATCGCGGTGTATGCGTTAATAGTACCTACTACTTGTAACGGGCGGTTATTGGCAATAGCGTGTTTAAATTTTAATCCTGCTGACATTACTTTCTCCTCACTTTGAACGGTTGCTACGTGGAGTAACTTATAGTTTTAATCTGTAATTGTGACTGTTTAACTGCTCTTGCTAGCTTTTAGCTTTTAGCTTTTAGCTTTTAGCTTTTAGCTTTTAGCTTTTAACAGCTTATGCTTTCTGCTTAGCTAATAAATCAAATTTGGTTTGAATATTTGCTTGCGATGCACTTATGTGGCGCTTCATAAGCATTTCGGCCAGTTCGCCGTCGTGGTTTTCAATGGCGTTAATAATAGCTAAATGCTCATCAAACGCTTTTGATACACGCGGCCCCACCATGCCCATTTGTACACGGTACATGCGTATTAATTGATAGAGCTCATTACACAGTAAATGAATTAAATGCGCGTTTTTACTGCCTTGAATAATACGGTAATGAAAATCTAAATCGCCGGCTTCTTGATAATAAGATTCGCCTTCTTTAACACGTTGTGTTTGTAGGTGCTGATTAAGTAATTGCTTTAAGCCTTTTACTTCTTCGGGTTCCATATTGTCGGCAGCAAGCCTGCATGCTAAACCTTCAAGCGAGCTGCGAACTTGGTAAACTTCAATCAAACGCTCAGCGGTAAGGGCAACTACGCGACAACCTACGTTAGCTTTACGCTCAACAAGGTAGCAACTTTCTAAGCGATTTAACGCCTCTCTAAGCGTTGCACGGCTAACGCCATAACGTTTTGCAAGTTCTGGCTCTGATATTTTACTACCTTGAACTATAGTGCCTTCAACAATCTCACGGCGCATATCTACAAATACTTGATCTGATGCGGTAGTTATAGGCGCTTCGTTTAAAAATGTGTGTGTCATAAGTTATTTTTTAGATTGTCGACAATTCATATGGTCACTATGTGCTTATTAAAAAAACATGTCAACCCTAAAACCTATCAAAACGACTAAAAAACACGCTCATTGTCGACACTATTAACCTAAAGTCGCATAAAAATGGTTTTACAATGGACTAAAACAGTGAAGTGTCGACAGCGTAATAAATCAGATGTTACGCTTTTTAGCGCTGAAAACACCTCGCATAAATGCTATTATCGCGCTTTATTTTTATAGTATGAGCTAACGCGTGAACGCCAACACTTTTATTCCTGAGCACTTTATTGATGACGTAAAAACCTATTTGCCAGCGCATCTAAACTTAGATGACTTTTTAAATGCGTGTCGCAGGCCGCTCAGAAAATCTATTCGCGTTAATACATTAAAAATTAGCATTGAAGAATTTGTAAAACGTGCAACTGAAAAAAATTGGCTGCTAACCCCTATTCCATGGTGCAGTGAAGGCTTTTGGTTAGAGCGCCCAAGCGATGAAGAGCAAAACCTAGCCCTTGGTAATACCGACTTACATCTAAGCGGTGCGATGTACGTGCAAGAGGCAAGTTCAATGCTGCCCCCTATTGCCTTAAAACAGAGTATTGAACTCGCAGACTCTCAAAGTAACACCATACTTGATATGGCATCAGCACCAGGCTCTAAAACATCGCAGCTAGCTGCACTTATGGATAACCAAGGCGTGCTTGTTGCAAACGAGCTTTCGTCGTCTCGTTTAAAGGTACTTAGCGCAACGCTCAAACGTATGGGGGTTGGTAACTGTGCGCTTTCGCATTTTGATGGCGTTATATTTGGCAACTACATGTTTGAATGCTTTGATAGCATACTGCTAGACGCGCCCTGTTCTGGTGAAGGCACCGTACGTAAAGACGCAGACGCCCTTAAAAATTGGTCAATAGAATCAAACATACAAATAGCCCAAGTACAAAAAGACTTAATTAAAAGCGCATTTTACGCATTAAAGCCAGGTGGCACATTAGTGTATTCAACCTGCACACTTACTCCGCTCGAAAACCAACAAGTATGCGATTATTTACTCAGTGAATTCGGTGACTACATAGCACCGCAATCCCTAAGCGACTTATTTGAAGGTGCAAGCAAGGCTACTACCGATGAAGGCTATTTACATGTATGGCCGCAAACGTTCGATAGCGAAGGCTTTTTTATCGCTAAATTTAAAAAGCACGCAAGTTGCGATAACCCAAATCAAACTGTTAAAAAAGGCGCGTTTCCGTTTAACGAATTTGATAAAAAACAAAGTGCCGCGTTTATGCAATCGCTTAAAAAGCACTTTGGGCTAACTAACCTACCTGGCAGCTTAATGCAGCGCGATAAAGAACTGTGGTTATTTCCACAAGGGTTTGAAGCCGTACAAAATAAAATTAAGTACGCACGTTTAGGTATTCAAATTGGCATTATTCATAAAAACGGCGTGAGACTAACGCACGAATTTGCAACCGTATTTGGCAATAAGTGTAAAACCAATGTATTTGCTTTAAATAACGAGCAAGCAAATGATTATTTTCAAGGTAAAGATATACGCTTAGCTGAGGCAACTCAAACAATAGGTGAAGTAGTATTAACGCTGTGTGGTTGCCCTATCGGGCTGGGGAAATGGCAAAAAAATAAGATCAAAAACTCACTACCACGCGATCTAGTGCAAAATACGCAGTTAATAAGCTGGGGTTAAACTAAAGTACAAATTACGCATAATTAATCTAATCCTTTGTTATCAAATGTAACTAGGTGGCAAAATTAGTTATGCTTTATTGAGTAGCTTTACTATAGTTTTAAGTACTTTCTTCTTCTCCCTAACGAACCAGAAAGTTTTTAGTTAACGCTAGGCTCAATTTAGAGTCATTTTATTGCCCAGAGGTTTTTTATACACCCCTGGGCAATTTTTTGCGCAGTATAATAACAATTCAGCTTTACCAAAAAACAAGTATTCACAAAGAGGTTATGAGGCGCTGCGCTTTTAGAGAAGTGATAAATCAGTTAGTTGAATAGATCACTTGGTGTCTTCTCATTTACTCCTCATTCTCTTCTCTTTGTGCAATTGGTTTATCACATTTAACTTTAACGTGAACCCGCTTCACGATTATAAGTAAGCACAATTCTCTTCTAGAGATACAAGACGTGCTGCTTGCTGCCGTTTAAAGCAACGCTTTTACCAATAAAACAAGTATTCACAAAGAGGTTTTGAGACGCTGCGCTTTTAGAGAAGTGATAAGTCAGTTCGTTGAATAGATCACTTGGTGTCTTCTCATTTACTCCTCATTCACTTCTCTTTGTGCAATTGGTTTATCACATTTAACTTTAACGTAATTAAGCTAAACGATTACAAGTAAGCAAAAAACTCTTGTAGGGATACAATACGAGCTGCTTGCTGCCGTTTAAAGCAACGCTTTTACCAATAAAACAAGTATTCACAAAGAGGTTTTGAGACGCTGCGCTTTTAGAAAAGTGATAAATCAGTTAGTTAAATAGATCACTTGGTGT